>DUBF01000166.1 GCA_012960465.1 Rhodospirillales bacterium
GCCGGTTAATACGTTGGCGGCACCATCACCGGTTATGGTGTCATTGCTATTAGACCCCGTTACATTCTCAATACCGGTAAAATTATCATTGTCATCGCCGCCAGTTGCTGTTCCTGCACCCGCAGCTCCCCCTGACATATCAACGGTAACGGCGCTGCCGGCATTTGAATAGATGATGGTATCGGTTCCTGATCCACCGGTTAGGGTGTCATTGCCAGCTCCACCTTCGAGGGTGTTGGTTCCGGAGGTGCCGACCAGGGTATCAGCGCCGCCGCCGCCAGCTAAAGTGTCGTCACCGCCGCCGCCGGTTAATACGTTGGCGGCACCATCACCGGTTATGGTGTCATTGCTATTAGACCCCGTAAAATTATCATTGTCATCGCCGCCAGAGGCTGTTCCGGCGCCGACAGCTCCCCCTGACATATCAACGACTACGGCGCTGCCGGCACGTTGATAAATGAGTGTATCGGTTCCTGATCCACCGGTTATTGTATCATCACCGGTTCCACCTTCGAGGTCATTTACGCCGGAGGTGCCGATCAAAATGTCATTACCGGCGTCACCACGTAGGTCGTCATTACCTGTACCACCTGTTAATGTGTCTACTCCATTCCCACCATTCAATCTATCGTTGCCAGCTTCGCCATCTAATATATCATTATCATCGCCGCCATTTAGAGTGTCGTTACCGCCACCACCTTTGATATCATCAACACCGTCTTCGCCCCACAATACGTTGGCATTATTATCACCCACCAGCACGTCTGGGAGATCAGAGCCACGCACGTTCTCAATAGTCTCAAGAGTGTCGTCGTTAGCGGCAGCTCCACCGGTTTTTGTTCCAGCTGCAAGATCAACAGTAACTGCGACGGTCGAAGATGAATAGTCCGCGATATCAGTTCCCGCTCCACCCACAAGTATGTCGTTCCCGTCAGTTTGATATATTTCATCATTGCCGCCACCGCCTTTTATTGTATTATTTACGGTGCTACCGGTAAGAGAGTCAGCAAAGCCTGAGCCCGTAGCATTCTCGATACCCGTATATGTGTCCGTGGAACCCCAACCATCTGTCGCAGTATTAGTTCCAATATTAACTATAACTCCTGCAGGATCGGCTGTATAATCTGCAGTATCACCTGTTGAGCTGTTAGGGGGCGCTAGCGCGCTATGATTGCCGCCGTTCAGTTGGTCATCACCGGCGCCACCGATTAGGGTGTCATCGCCATCAAAAGCATTTATAGTATCGTCGCCGTCATTACCTCTAAGTATATTATTCTGGGCGTCACCATCCAAGGTGTCATTGAAGGCTGAGCCGTTAATATTTTCAATAGTGCCATCAAGGGTATCTGTATCACCCCAGCCATCGGTTATTGTTTGCGGGACGGTATCCATGTGGACGACAATCGCAGCAGGATCTTCTCTGTAATCTGCCCAATCCGATCCAGGACCGCCTGATAGTATATCGTCGCCTTCGTCGCCTATTAGTATATCATCGCCGTCTGCGGCACTGATTGTATCGTCACCAGCGAGGCCCCTTAGTATGTTGGGGCCATCATCTCCCAGTAGTATGTCGTCGTAGGCTGAGCCGGTGGCGTTCTCGATACTACTCAGGGTGTCGGTTCCGTCAGTTCCTGGTTGCATTGCAATTCCGCCATCGGTCGCAGTATTATTGGCGAGATCGACTTGTACGGCTGAAGCATCGTTTGAATAGCTAACGGTATCGTTTCCAGTTCCACCATTTATTATATCATTAGCTGTTCCACCATCTAGAGTGTCGTTTCCAGCACCTCCATTTAATGTATTAACGCCAGTGGAGCCGGTTAACGTATCATTTCCCGCCCCGCCCGTAGCATTTTCAATGCTGATGAAAGTATCAGTTGAGCCGCCCGAATCAACGCCGGTCTGGTTTTCAAGATTAACCGTTACCGTTCCATTTTCATTTGAATAGCTTGCGGTATCACTTCCGGGTCCGCCGTTTAGCAAGTCAGTACCCATACCGCCTTCCAGGACATCGTCTTCTATACCACCATACAAGGTGTCCGTGCCTGAACCTCCCTCAAGAGTATCGTTTCCGGAACCACCTTTCAGGATGTCATTACCATTTTCACCTGCAAGAAAATCGTCATCAAGACCACCAAATAATGAATCATCCCCATCGCCAGCTTTTAAATCATCATTTCCTTGGTCACCGGTCATACGCTCAGCGACTGAAGTTCCCGTAAGTACATCGATACCATAGGCACCGATAATTGCATTTCTGTTATAAAAAATATTTTTGGCGCGCTCCATTTCTGGAGAGGCTGTGCGGGGGTCACCAAGACCCTCTAAAATTTTAATAATTCTTGGGGTCAAACTCCACGATCTATAATCCAATGAATGGAGATGCGTCGCACTTGAATAGGTCGGTGATGGGAAAGGTTTTTTACTAAATGATAACTGTGTTTGAATGCCGCTATTAAGAAATTCGACTTTCGGCGCAGATACAGAATTTATATTTCCCGTGCCATTGGTATCGTAGCCGCGGATTTCTCCATTTTCAAACATATGAATATTGATTGATGCTATACCGCTCTGCCTATCACCATTGGCTGTAATATCGACGCTAATAATATCCGACCGTACTCTCTTGAAATCAGCAGTTAGTGTGCTGAGTTGACCCGAGCGGCTAAAAGATCGGATATTTGTTGTTTTCCTATCCCCAATATCGCGCAGTTCAGGCAGCAGAAATTTTCCTGGTGCAATTATGTTTCCGTCACCAATGGGGCGGGGCAGGTAATTAGCCCGCTGGATTGTAGACATTTGTATGGAGTTTAGGTTGTTAACTGCATCTAGACTGGTCATAAGCTCACCCGGACGCTTTTAGACTGAGCAGTCTAGTTGTTTGCACAAAAAAAATAGGAAGATAGCCCCCACAACGCGGAAGCACGGCCGTTACGGCTTTGTTAAAGTCATCAAGTTGCATTGGCTACCGACCTCCTGTCGGACTTCAATACTAATAAACCTGAATCCTGGATTTCACGCCCAGAACCCACATAAAACGACAATTTCTTTTGTCATTTTCTATAAAAACCCCTTTTCGGGTATTTTTATATCTCTTAGACTCGATTGTTAATAGATTTTTAATGAGACATCAAGATTTTATATGTTTCTGTCTTAATGTTTAAACTACAATCTTCCGGCGATTTTTGCGTATTTTTGTTCATTTAAACCGCTTCGCAAAGCCTCTTTGATGTAAGTTTTGTGGACTTATGGTGTTTCCCATTTGGGGACGTAATGTTGGATTGCAATCGAACAAAGAAAATTAGTTGTAATTTGCTTAACGTCAAAAAGTTCACCCGATGATCAAAATATATCTTCTGGATCATCATAATCATCACACCAAACTTTAATTGAATAAGATATGATGAGAATAAAGATTAACCTATATAAAATTAATAATTTTTGCATAAGCAGATATTGGTAGAAAAATAGTATTTGAGAAATACTTATACCTAAATAAAATTAGCTTTGGGTTTTTAACCTTGGGTTTCATTATGCCGCCCAACTAAATTATTGGTTTAATTAATAAGTTTTTCCAGTTTATACTTAATATACGCTAATCGTTGGCTATGACATATACCGTCTAGTCAGATCATTAATAATTATTTGGGGGGGGATGATGCGCCTTTCTTATTTTATCCAACCCGTTCATCCGCTAGACCGTAATTATATTGATATTTTGAGAGAAGACATCGAATCTGTTATCCTTGCCGATAAGCTTGGATATGAAGAAGCCTTAATTGGTGAGCATTTTACTGATTTAGCTGAGCCTATTACTTCATGTTTAATGTTTATTTCACGATTGATTTCTGAAACTAAGAGAATAAAACTCGGCTCCGGAGTTCTTAATCTTCCAGTTTATCACCCGGTGATGGCGGCAGCTCATGTTGCCATGATGGATAATATGCTTGAGGGACGATTTATTTGGGGTATTGGCCCTGGCGGCCAACCATCTGACGTGGAAGCCTTTGGCAATTCAGATCTTGATCGTAATAAAAAAATGGTCGAAGCTTTTGATCAAATACTGGAGTTGTGGTGGGGCGAAGCGCCTTTCAATATAAAAGGTAATTTTTATTCAATTTGTACTGAGAAAACACATCTACCTGAAATAGGCCAGGGAATAATTCCAAAACCATGGCATAAACCACATCCGCCCGTTCTCGTAACAGCCCTTGCTCCCCATTCTAAAGGTATAACGCTTGCGGCCGAGCGAGGTTGGCAACCGATTTCTTGTCAATATGTTCAATCGCATTGGATTAAAACCCACCTCCCTAAATATTTAGAAGGCCTAAGAAATATTGGCTTACCGGAAGATCCGAGCGGATGGAGGGTGGCTAAATGTATATTTGTTGCAGATGATCAGAAAATTGCTGAAGCTTATGCAAAATCAGAAGATGGCCCCTATGGATTTTATTTTTCTAATTTAATGAAGAAATTGGGAGGTGGGGGTAGGCTGGGTTTATTTGGTGTTACTCCCGATCAGCCGCTAGATGAAATTACTTTGCAACAGTCTCTTCAGACACAAGTTATCGCTGGAACTATTAATAGTGTAGTTGATCAGATAATGGCACTGCGTGAAGAGGTAGGTCCGTTCGGCACGTTAGTCTATACCGGTCTAGATTGGGCTGATAAAGTGCTTGCTCAACGTTCAATGGTATTAATGGCTGAAGAGGTATTGCCGCGTATAAATAAGGCTATTCGATAAAATAGCTCGATAACATTTTATGTCTGCATATTATAAACTCGATTTTAATTGGATGCGGAATTAATAAATTATTTAAGTATGTTTAAGAAGCCGTTCTGGGAAATATATGCATTGATATTAAATGTTGGGGAAGTCCATGAAACTACATATTGGGGGGGAGCAGTTTAAAGAAGGTTGGCAGATCTTAAATATACATTCTGGACCATACACAGATTTTGAAGGTAGTGTCACGGACCTGTCCCAATTTGAAGGCCATACGGTAAGTGAGATATATGCTTCTCATGTATTCGAACACCTTGGCCACCGCGAAGAACTTCCGCTAGCACTGGCCCAATGCCATAGAATCTTGAACACAGGCGGAGCCCTTAGGATAAGTGTTCCGGATATAGCAAAATTGGCAAGCTTATTTATCACCCCAGGACTATCACTTAACCATCGATATGAAATAATGTTGATGATATTCGGCGGTCAGTTAGATAATTATGATTTTCATAAAACTGGAATATTTGAGGATTTGTTAGTTCGGTATTTAAATTTTGCAGGATTTAAAAAAATTAAAAAAGTCGATGAATTTGGCTTATTTGATGATGCAAGTTCTATGAGGTTTGATGGACTCCTGATTAGCCTAAACTTAATTGCTGTTAAGTAAAATCTTATATCTTGCTTAGAATGTTTATAATCTTATACCAAAATAGCTTGCCGCTGTAGCGTTGTTTATACCAATCCATCGCTGCAGACGTTATGTGCTCAGTGATTTCATCATGTTTTAATAGGAATTGAGCAGTTGAAATCATTTCGTGGACATTATTAAAGGGTGCATAATGAACATAAGGTACAAAATAGTCGTGCATTTGATCAAAGTCCTGTTGTAGCAGGACAGCGCCTGAAGTTATTGCCTCAAATATTCGAAGGTTTAGCCCGTGATCTTTAGATGATATTAGTCCGTTATTAAAGATGATCCGAGAGCGTTTATGCATTTCAATAAATTCATTTGCACGGATACTGTCTTGGATCGATTGTACAGTAAATTTCATATGGAGTGGGATACCCCCCTCAATCATGTAAGCGCACCACATATCCCTGTATCGCTTTCTAGCACCAATAAAAAGAGCGTCAAGATCGCGCATCGGTGGTTTAAATCTATCAAATAAATCGAGATCAATTGGTATACCTGGGTATACGATTACCGGACAATTTTTACGTGCTTCATCTAAATAAAGGTTCTCATTCATTGCTATAATCAGGTCTGAAATGTGGCTCCAATATGCTGCATAATTTGGGAGTGGAGGATTAATATCGATAACCAAAGTGGCCAACTTGAAGTTAAACTCAGTTTTAAGGGCGTATAATTCTTCACGAGAGATGCATTGCAGGTCGCCCATAAAGCTCCCCTCAAACAGGACGATCTCAGGCCGCACTTCAGAAATCTTTTCTCTAAATTCAGAAATAGCAAAACCAAGCGTAGCATCCGAGCGGGGACTGTCTAATTGATGATTCTCAGTATGAAATCCATCAGCATAATGGAGATTAAAATTTTGGAGTGCTGATTTTCCTGTACCCGAGAGATAATAGGAGACTTCATATTCATCCCAATCTGGACTGCACTTGATGTAGCGGGGGGTGACTAGCATCACAGAAGAATCATGTTGGGCTATATTTTCAGATTGTTTTTTAATTAAAAAATTATGTGAAAGAGGGGGGAGCGGTATTTCGTTTGTGCGCCATTTTTCAATAGCATCTGTAAAAAGTAATTCAAGTTTATGTTCTAGTGGTGGTTTTAATTTTTTATAGGATAGGCCGGTCTTTAAACAGGGGGATAAGAAAGCGGTAATATCGGGAATGAATTTTGATAGCGCAGTATAATAGGCAATTACTGTTTTGGAATCAATTTCTAAGCCTTGGTATTCGCCAAATCGACTGGTTTGCTTAAAGGTAAAAGGGAACTCAGAAATTGCGTTTTCAAATACCGCGATAGCTTTGGTGGTCTCACCAGAATTTGCGAAGGCTTGGCCTAGATAATAATAAGCATGAACGTTCCAGGCGTTGATTTTCAATGCTTCAGTCAATGGAGTTATAGCCGCCGCAAATTTAGTTTGGTCTAGTAAATCAATACCAAGTTCTAGTGCGGCGTGGCTCTCTATGACGAGGCCATCATTTCCTTGTAATACCGAAGAGTGATTACGTATTAGTATTTGAGGGGAACCGGGTTGTGAAAGTTCAAGGCGAGGATAGACGCCAAAGATATCATTGTCTGTGAAGATTTGTGGTAATCTTTGTTTGGCTAAGTCAATAGTTTTTCTAGCAGCCTTTAGATTTTTTAAATCAATAAAAGCGCGGGCCATAAAGTAATAACCATCGGGATTGGCTTTTTGGAAGCCGAGGGCTTGTTCAAAACAAACCAGTGCTCCTGAAGGATCACCATTATGAAGTAAGTTAATTCCTCGTTTTATGGATTCGTGACTGGAGCGGGCTTCAGGAATTTTTTTCATATTAGAACACAATGGATCTAATTGTTTTTAATATTCGTGTTTTGTAGGTTGTTTCCAATAAATTCTTCTCCTACTCCAAAGATATTGAGTGTTTAAATTATCCATACCCAATTCACCTACTTTCATTGTGATTAATCTTAATTAACCGATTTTGTTATATATGTTTGCATTGCCGTATTCTTTATTTTGATTCGACTTCATTTATTCTACGTGTCTAGCATTAAAAATAATCTGGCGATGAAATCATGAGGGTATTACTTCCTGTATTACCCGTGGCAGTGATATTTTCCTCGACTATCGTAACATATACAGATGGCCAGTAATTACGAAATACATATTGCTGATAAGGCTGATTTTACGGGATAAGCTAGAAATAAAATCTTAAACATGAAGATAAAAATACTTAAAATCCAATATAATTTATAAGACAGTGTTCTAAAGATAAACTGGGTTAATCTCAATAATACTTGTCCGGCTTTAAACACTTACCGAACGCGTTGATTTGATATAGGGAGGAACTATCGGATTGCGGATCAGTGTGGTATTTAACATTTTTTTGCTTAAACCTTTTACTTGATTGGTTTACCACTTTTATGAAATACGTTTTTGTCCAGCAGCCCATTGTCATAATACTCTCTCCAAAGACCGGCTTTTTCTCCGTCCTTATAGTTTCCTTTGGATCCTAACTGCCCATTGTCATAATACCACTCCGAAGGCCCATCTTTGCTTCCATTTTTGTAATGTTCTTTGGATTTTAATTGCCCATTTTTGTGAAAGGACGCTATAACGCCATCTTTCATTACTGGCTTTAAATATCTCTTTACCATGGTTTAAAACCTCTTTCAGAACAGACCACTTAATAACTCGATCAGAATAATAATATCCGCCAAATATTAAAATCAGTTTTATTTATATTCTGCTAGGTCATTCCACACTATTTGATCTGATAATTTCCCATCTTTGAGTGTAAATCGATCTATAAACCTAATTTTTGAGAACGCGCCCCCATCCAACCATTCCCCGTAAAGGGTACCATAACAATAAACGATAATAATATCATCAGAAATTAGCGGATCAAAATGATCGTAGTTTTTTTTAACCCAATGATAGCGTAGTTTAGCCCAATCAATTACTTCTTCTAAACTCGAGAAGATGTTGTCTCCAGGAAACACTAATTTAAAATTATTACCTAGAAATGATTTGGCGAGAGTTAAATTTCGGTTTTCCATAGCATCCAAGTAATTTTTAATTTGTGCTATGGCGTTTGGGAAAATATGTTTTTCTAGCATATTTTTATCGACCTCTATCCTCATTTAATCAACCCTCATACATATTAGTTGTGAGTTTTTTAACCCGATTTGAAGAGCATGCTCTTTAACTCAGCCCTCTTAGTAAATCTTTTTATTTCTTTCCTTTATTCCATCTTTATCATAATAGATCCACAGACCTTTTGGTTTATCGTTTTGGTAGTTACCTCTCTGCATCAAATTACCATTACCCCAGTAAGATCTATATACGCCGTCTTTTTTACCATTCTTGTAATTATTCGATATATGTAAATTAGTGCCAAATAAATGGTAAAATTTCCATGGTCCTTCTTTCAGGCCATTCTTGTAACTACCTTCAGACATTATGTGCCCATCGATCCGAAAAGACTTCCAAGGTCCGTCTTTCCTCGCTTTCTTATAACTACCCGTATGCTCTATCTGCCCAGTATCGTAGTAACTGATATACGCTCCATCCCACTTACCACCCGTAAAATATCCATCTTCCTTACCTGTTATCTTTCCAGTGAATGGTGTATCTGTGAAATTTTTATATCCAAGACCGTTTCGGTAAACTAGGTCTTTAGAATTTATTGTTTCATCTAAAATAACTTCTGAGGAGAGACGTTCAAAGAAGTTTTGTATTTCACCAGTATAAGCAGTAGTGATATCAAAAGTGAGTAATACTATAATAACTATTAGAAATTTCATTTAACCCCATTTCTGCTCCTACACAGTATTATGACGTTTTATCCTTTTGTTGAAAATCATTGTACACCGGGATGTCCTTTGTTGCCGTTTGTAGTTTCCATTTAAACGTAAAATCCTAAATAGTATTTTTATTATTATTTTCCAGGTTGCCCTGGCGTATTCCACTATTACTTTACCAGGAAGAACACCCAAGTATTAACTAGAGTAGTATGATTTGGTAATCAGTTGTCTTAAAGGCACTTTAGAAGGATTCAATTTCTCATTGCATTGTTTAGGATGCTAATAAATGGTATTGATTTAGTTATGTATAGTATTATCTCAAATAAGATTATTTTTGTATCAGCACTCGTATTTTGGCTATCAGCCTGCACTAATGTAGAACCATATATTTTTAAGCCTAACGAATTTAATCGGGGCGCCCCCAACTTCGCAACAAAGCTAAAAGATAGATCAAAATTAGAAATTTGCTACAACAAGTGGGCGACAACACCAGAAATTTTAACGCAAATGGCTACTGACGAATGCGGCCGTTTTGGCAAAGTGGCACATTTTATTGTGAGCCGGCATCTTATTTGTTCGTTTAGTACACCAGCTCAGGCAGTATATTCGTGTTTGTGTCCGGATGAGACTAGTCAAAGTCGACGAAAAAGAAATCCGGACCTGTCTCAAAAAAAAGAAAAACAGGGATGCTCAAAACTTTAATAAAGCCGCCATCATTTTGACGCTTGCCAATGGCAGCTAATAGCCATAAGCGGACGTAGACCGGAATATTGATGGTCCTTTCCTGGTAAGAGTAATATTTTAAAAATAAAATTTCTTAACGCTAGGGTGTCCGTCAAATTAAATCAAATCTAATTTATTATTTAACGGCAATCATATTCAAGCTGATTAGTTCACCGGCAAACCGGTATTTGCTCCAACTGATGCTGCGTTTTCTAAACTTCCCAAGGGGACTATTGCAAGCCTGCTAAAACCAGAAAATAAGTCTAAACTTGTAGCAATTCTTACTCATCATGTCTTGGCAGGAGCTGTATCTTCGAAAGCAGTTGTTGGAAAAAAAATTATCCCTTAAGACAGTTAATGGTACTTTACTTTCAGTCGATGGAACAAAGGGAGTTATGGTTAGTGGGGCAAAAATTGTTACTGCTGATGTAAAAGCATCCAATGGCATAATCCATGTTATTGATAAGGTTCTTCTCCCTTAACTTTATGGTAAAGCTACACAGTAATTTTTGAATGTAAAAGGGAGGTGAATTGATTATCCACCTCTCTTTTTTTTGGTACACTAAACTATTTAGTAGTTACAGTCTCAGATCATACAGATGATTAAGACTACCCCACCCAAAGGAATTATGTGTACTTATACATAGGGTGATTAGTTTTAAAATGTTTGATTGGGCAAGGCTTTATAGCTTACCTTTATCTTCCGAATCTAGACAATTTTAAAGGAGGATCAAATGCTTATCACTCGAAACCCCAAATCAGTTTCACCCCCTGGTGGACTTTATAGCCATTCAGTAGAAGTTCCGTCTCATGCTCGGTGGCTTTACCTCGCTGGGCAAATAGGTATAAAGCCAGATGGAACCCTGCCAGAAAATATAGAAGAGCAGGACGAGCAATGTTGGTTAAACATTCTTTCTATCCTGGAAGATGCCAGCTTTGGTGTAAGAGATATTGTTAAAATAAATGTCCTTTCTACTGACCCCAATGCACTTCCAATTCATGCTAAGCATAGGGCTAAATACCTCAACGATGGTCATGTTCCAGCCTCCACCTGGGCTAATATCAGCTCTTTAGCTAATCCTCAAATTCTCATTGAATTGGAAGTGATCGCCGCTAAAGTTGATTAGTCTTTGGAAAGGCATTAGCAAGGAAATTAGTAAAGCTATCTCCAACAGAACTACCGATGTCTGTATGAGGAGGATAATAACGGCATCATACTTCGCGTTTCATAAAATTGTAAAAATATTTGATGTTGCTGGTCGAATCTAATTTATGCTGCGTGAGCGTTCTCTGAATTGTTGCCACCCTCTTGAGGGCGGGTTTCTTTTGTGTGACGTACTTTGTTATTATTGGCTTCAGAATTCCGGCCATTATTATTCCCTGCCTTATTCTTTAGCCGCCATTTTTTATTGCTGTTAGGATGTTTACGGCTTTTACCATTATTCGATTTTTTACTGAACCCATTTTTTTTTGGACGAGCAACTGATTTTTTAGCATCCTCGATGTGTTGCGCATGGTAAGGATGATCAACTTCAACATCGACTAATTTGCGAATGGTTTTTTCGATATCAAAGAGTTGTTCGCGCTCTTCTTCATCACAGAATGAAATTGCTTGGCCCGTAGCTCCCGCACGAGCGGTTCGGCCAATGCGGTGTATATATGTTTCTGGATCGTTTGGTAAATCAAAATTGACCACGTGCGTTACGTTGTCGACATCAATGCCACGTGCGGCGATATCAGTTGCAACCAAAACCCTTAATTTACCCTCTTTGAAGCCCTTTAATGCCTCTTGGCGTGCATTTTGAGATTTATTACCGTGGATTACGCCAGTGCAAATATTGTTCTGCTCTAAATGTTTGGTGACACGGTTGGCACCATGTTTGGTGCGCGTAAATACGAGGGCCCGTGAAATGTCTCTATCTTCGAGAATAACACTCAAAAGGTTACGTTTTTGCGATTTTTCAACAAATAAAACCCGCTGGTCAATTCGATCTGCGGTTGGTGATTGAATTGCAACCTCGACCCTTATTGGATTATCCAGCAAGCCATTAGCAAGCTGTGCGACAGTTGCGGGCATAGTCGCCGAGAACAATAAGGTTTGGCGCTGCTCTGGTACTTGTCTGGTAATTTTTTTTACATCATGAATAAAACCCATATCGAGCATGCGATCGGCTTCGTCGAGTACATAAATTTGAACGTTGCTAAGATGTAATATTCTCTGGTTAATCAAATCCAACAAGCGTCCCGGAGTGGCAACAACAATATCGACACCACGATTAAGCGCCGCAACCTGTTTATTTTGAGAGACGCCGCCAAATATAGTTGTCGAATCAATATTTAAAAATTTACCATAATTCTGAATACTATGGCCAATTTGAATAGCTAGTTCGCGGGTTGGCGCCAAGATTAGTGCGCGTGGGCCTGCTCCTTTCGGACTACTCGTTGAAGATCCTGCTAAGCTCTGTAACATTGGTAGAACGAAGGCCGCGGTTTTACCAGTTCCCGTTTGTGCAATGCCAAGTAGATCGCGGCCTGCAATTAAATACGGTATGGATTGGGCTTGGATTGGTGTAGGTGCCGAATAGCCCTCAGCGGATAAAGCCCGCTGCAAGGGCTCGATTAAGTCGAGCCTGGAGAAATCAGTCATATAAGTATATTCTCTTTTCTTAAAATCGAAATAGCGATTTTGGCTGGGTAATGGAATTTCTTCGACTATACCCTGCGATATCCAAACAAAATATTAATATGGACGGATGTCAGGAGGAGCCTTTGTAATGCAAGGCTCCTGTTATAAAACCATAAGGGGGTTGTTTCCCCCTCACGCCCTGCACACTAGTCTCGAAGTGAAATGTTTTCTGCTGCTTCTTTTCCATCACGTCCAGCAACCAATTCATAGGTTACTTTTTGGCCATCATTTAGCGTGGCTATACCTGCGCTTTCTACAGCAGAGATATGTACGAACGCATCTTTACCACCGTCTTCTGGTTCAATAAATCCGAATCCTTTTGTTGCGTTAAACCACTTAACTGTTCCGTCAACCATAATTTTGTATTTCCTTTAATTTTACAATTAATGTGTCACGCCAGTATGGCGCGTTCACAGCTCAAACGTTCACGATGTCAGGAAAGGCAACTGGTCGATAGCAAGTCAGCGTCAATCAGGGCGCACACAAGACCTCTGTGTAACGTAGTTCGGAGCCCGATATAACCTCTTTCAAAATAAAGTCAAGGACAACTCTATGTTTTAATTTGATCTCAAATAGAATAATTTTAATTTTCCTGCATCCAGATAATGATATCTTCCCAGACTTTTTTAGCCTGAAGGTCACGTAGCAACATATGATAACCATTTTTATACCGTATAATTTTTTGCAGCTCTTTTTTGTTTCTTGGTAAATTATTTAGCATATATTTTGTTGGCAGTTCGTTAATTATTTCATCCATGTCCCCATAAAGGATAAGTGTTTTTTGTGCTAGTTTTGGTGCCGCTGCTACAGCATCATCCATTAAATTGATTAACCCCCATATACTATCAATTCTGGTTTCTTTTATAACCTTTGGATCACGACTAAGAGCCCGCAGCATTTCTATATTATCGCTAGGTTTTATATTAAGTTGCCTGCCAGTAAGTTTTACCCATGGAGTTGTGTGCGATAGTAATCCAATTATCCAGCGTTCATAGATATGCATGCTGGCTCGTCCGCGAACCGCGGGTGCGACAAGAATAATACCCTCTGTTTTCAATGGCGTATTGAGTGTAGCCGCTTTCATAATTACGGCGCCGCCCATGCTTGAACCTAAGTGGAAAAATGGCTTCTCTGGGTGTTTCTGACGTAAAAGTTTAGTTACGGTAATTAGGTCATCTGATAAGGCTTGGCGTCCTGGCCATCGGCCAAAATGAGGGGCACCGCCAAAACCTCGTTGATCATAAGCGTAAACTTTATACCCTTGATTTGCAAAAAACTCGGCTGCATCTTTAATAAAACGGCCATAGTCGTTAAAACCATGGAGGACGAGGATAACTGCTTTGGGATTTTTCTTGGGGGTCCATTGATGAAGTGGCAATTTTGCCCCATCTTGCATGATAAGTTCGTCGTTACTAATTATTGGTGTGGAAGTCTTTGGTCCTGGGACTATAAGTTGCGGTGAGCACCCATTTATCGTTAATGTGAATAATAAGATGGTAATAAAAAATTGGACAATTTTATGGAGCAATAAACGGTTAGCGTTCACCCCTAATTTTCTCCCCTTTATTATCACCGCCAGTCATTAATAAGAAGATATCTTCTAAATCACTCTCTTTTGTCGTGAGATCAATAATTTTATAACCAGCAGCGCGTACGGCATCCATTACACTTTCGACTGGTACTTTAGTTGGGGCCACTCGAAAAATTAATTTACCGCTTTTGCCTAGTTTCACGTTAAACTCGGCTAGCTTTTCTGGAACCTTAGTTAAAGGGGTGTCAACAGACACAATCAGTTCTTTAGAGTCCAAAGTGCGGAGTAGATCTTCAGTTTTTTGGCTTGTTACTAGTCGGCCATGATTAATAATTGCTATTTGATCACATAACTCTTCTGCTTCTTCTAAATAATGGGTTGTTAATAAAATTGTTGTGCCGTGATCGCGTAACTCACGGATATATGACCAAAGTTGTTGGCGAAGTTCAACATCGACTCCAGCGGTGGGTTCATCAAGTACTAAAACTGGCGGCGAGTGAACCATTGCTTTGGCTATCAACAAGCGTCGTCGCATTCCACCAGATAGTGACCGTGCATAGGAATCAGCTTTATCTGATAAACGAACAGCAGAGAGAATCTCATCAGTTCGACGTTCAGATTTTGGTACGCCATAGAGGCCTGCCTGAGTTTCAAGAACTTCTCTTGGTGTAAAGAAAGGATCTATATTAAGTTCTTGCGGAACGACACCTATTGAAGAACGTGCTTGACGCATTTCTTTTTCGATTTCGTAGTCCCATACCTTAACCTCGCCTGAGCTTTTTATCACAAGCCCGGCCATAATGTTAATTATGGTAGACTTACCTGCCCCATTTGGTCCTAATAGACCAAAAAAAGAACCACGAGGTATTTCTAGGTCGATGTTGGTAAGTGCTTCTTTACTGGGTTGAAGTGAGTTACCAGCATAGATTTTATTAAGACCTTTAATCTCTATCGCGTAGTCTGGAAGAGTTTTAGATATTAGGTTACTCATATGTAAATACTTCCTATGTATTTTGGTTATTAGATATCGTCAATGTTTGGCCAACGTTTGAATGTGAGGTATCATCGACTATACAGGTGGTCAATGGCCATCTAAATAATGGTATAGACTAAATTTAATGAATTTGGGTTTTAGAAAATGGGTATAACTGATATTGAACAACAAGTTATTGTTGCATCGAGATCTGTCAGCTGTGCTGGCGGTATTGTGTCATCAGGCCATCCAAAAGTTTATTTGAATATTGGTGAAAAAAATAAAGTTATTTGTCCATATTGTAGCCGAGTATTTATTTTAAACATGGGTGTTGCTGGTGGAGCGGACCACTGAGTAAAAAATCAAAAAAATGAAGCATGTCTTTCTAATTGATGGCTCTGGTTTTTTGTTTCGCGCCTATTATGGAGTGAAAACCCAAATGTCTCGTCCGGATGGCACCCCTACTAATGCCGTCTACGGGTTCACTCAAATGTTAATGAAATTAGTAGATGATACTGATGCTGATCATATTGCAGTTATATTTGATAGAGCTCGCAAAACATTTAGAAGCGAGATTTATAAGGATTATAAAGCGCACCGTCCGCCGCCGCCAGACGATCTCATCCCACAGTTTGAACTTGTCCGAGAAGCCACTCGAGCAATGAATATCCCAGCCGTTGATATGGAAGGTTATGAAGCTGATGATCTAATCGCAACTTATGCTCGACAGGCTGTTGAAGTTGGTGCGGAAGTAACCATTGTGTCAACTGATAAAGATTTAATGCAGTGTGTTGGCCCGAATATTAAAATGTTTGATGCGATGAAAAATCGTGAGATTAGATCAGAACAAGTCGTGGAGAAATTTGGCGTTGGTCCGGACCGAGTAATTGATGTGCAGGCTTTAGCAGGAGACTCGGCAGATAATGTTCCTGGTGTAGCTGGTATTGGAGTAAAGACAGCCGCTCTTTTAATTGAAGAATATGGCGATCTTGAGGGAGTGTTGGCTAATGCCGAGAATATCAAACAACCAAAGCGCCGCGAAGCGCTTATAGAACAAGCTGATTTAGCACGGCTTTCCCGTCAATTGGTCACACTTAAAGATGATGTCCCTGTCGAAGTACCACTTGAGGATTTCTCTACAAAAGAAATTGATCCTGATATATTTCTGCAATTTCTTCATGACCAGTCATTTAAATCACTTATTACACGTATAGAAAGTAAGTTTGCTCAGCAAAAATTTTCAAGGAAACGGGAACAGGCTGGGATATTTGAGGATACATCGGGAAATATAAATCCACTATCGCCGGTTCTTGATAAGAAGACTAGCCCTGGGGACCATTATATCAATGCAGCGTCTCCTCCGGACATAGATTATGAGCTGGTGCAGGATAAAGAAAAATTGCAAATCTGGATTGATGAGGCGGTGTCAGTAGGCGTTTTTGCTATCGATACAGAAACGACATCGCTTGATTCTATGCAGGCAGAACTAGTTGGCATTTCAATGTCTATCCATCCTGGCAAGGCTTGCTATATTCCTGTCGCGCATACCGATAATGAGAACCAGTCAAATTTTATGCTTGGACTTGATGATGAGAAAAATCAAAATCAAAAAATTGATTTGAAGCAAATTCCCTTTGATGACGTGATCAAAATTCTTAAACCACTTCTGGAAGATCCGTCAGTTCTAAAAATTGGGCATAATATAAAGTATGATGCTAAGGTATTGAGGCGCTATGGGGTCAGTATAGCGCCCGTAGACGATACTATGTTAATTTCGTATTCGATTGAAGGCGGACTTCATAAACATAATCTCGATGATTTAGCTGAACTTCATTTAAACCACCAGACAATAAAATTTAAAGAAGTTGCTGGGAGCGGAAAATCTCAAGTAACGTTTGATAAAGTTCCCATAGATGAAGCTTTAAATTATGCTGCGGAAGATGCAGATATTACCCTGCGTCTGTATAAGCTTTTGAAACCACGATTAGCACTTGACCATATGGTTTCGGTTTATGAGACATTGGAGCGGCCATTGGTTGCCGTACTGATTGAAATGGAGCGTACTGGCATTCGAGTTGATGCTAAAGTTCTTAAAGGTCTTAGTGCTGATTTCTCGAAACGTCTGAGCCAGCTTGAAGTTGAGATTTTTCAACTTGTAGGCCATGAGTTCAATATTAACTCGCCGAAGCAACTAGGTGAGATTTTATTTGATGAAATGGGAATTGAAGGCGGTAAAAAAACTAAGACAGGGGCTTATCAAACTGGAGCTGAAATTTTGGAGGGTTTAGCAGCTGGAGGGCATGAACTGCCGGTTAAAATATTGGAGAATCGCCAGCTTGCCAAATTAAAAAGTACTTATACGGATGCGTTGATAGATCAAATCAACCCAGATACTGGACGGGTCCATACAAATTACGGCCAGGCAATAGCTTCCACGGGGCGTCTTAGCTCTAACGACCCAAACCTACAAAATATACCGATCCGCAGTGAAGAAGGTCGAAAGATTAGAACTGCATTTGTGGCTAATAATGGGAACGTGCTTTTATCAGCTGATTATTCACAGATTGAATTGCGTTTACTAGCTCATGTTGCGGACATTGATGTCCTTAAAGAGGCATTTCATAATGGCGTTGATATCCATGCGTTGACAGCTTCTCAAGTTTTTGATGTACCAGTTGAAGGTATGGATCCGATGGTTCGACGCCAGGCAAAAGCGATTAATTTTGGAATTATTTATGGCATCTCGGCATTTGGACTTGCACGGCAACTCGATCTTTCTAGAACAGATGCCGCTAAATATATTGCAGCTTATTTTGAACGTTATCCTGGGATTTATGATTATATGGAGCGGACAAAGAAAAGTGCTGCCGAACTAGGCTATGTGACAACGCTATTTGGCAGGCGTTGTTATCTACCAGGCATTAAAGATAATAATAGTGCCGTGCGGAGTTTTGCTGAAAGAGCGGCAATTAACGCACCTATACAAGGCGGTGCGGCGGATATTATTAAGCGCGCAATGTTACAACTTCCGGTGGCCTTGGAGAGGGAAAAGCTTAGTGCCAAGATGCTCTTACAAGTACATGATGAACTAATTTTTGATGTACCGAAGAATGAAATAGATAAAACAATTTCCGTGATTAAAAATATAATGGAAAGGGTAGTGCAATTGGATGTTCCATTGGAAGTTGATACGGGTTTTGGAAAAAATTGGGATGAGGCGCATTAATAATTAAAGGACCATTATTGATAGTGGAATTAAACCTGGTTTCAACGATCGCGAGAGATTAATTATGTTAATTAAGCATGTAAAAAACTCAGAAGTTAAGCCGTCTGAGATAACTTCAAAATCTATATTCTTAAATCGTCGTAAGTTTCTTCAAACAGCGGCAATTGCGGGCGGAATTTCTTTGTTGCCAAAAGTTATTACCTCTAGTTGTGCTTCTACTAGGACTAAATTTTTGAATGTTAAAACAACATCTTTTGCAGAAGTTGAAAAATTGACCACATATGAAGGTCTTAGCAGTTATAATAATTTCTATGAATTTGGGACAGGAAAAACAGATCCAGCACGTAATGCCCATACATTGAAGCCTGAGCCTTGGGCAATAGAAATATCTGGCCTTGCAACAAAAATAGGGAAATTCCATTTAGATGATCTGATAAAACCACATCAGCTGGAAGAACGCATTTATCGTCTTCGCTGTGTTGAAGCCTGGTCGATGGTAATCCCGTGGGTTGGCATACCCTTAGTTGATATTATCAAACGGTTTGAGCCTAATTCAAAGGCAAAATTTGTTGCTTTTGAAACGCTTGTTGATAAAGAGCAAATGCCGGGTCAGAAAAGTAGATCTCTGGATTGGCCTTATGTTGAAGGCTTGCGTATGGATGAGGCTATTAACCCTTTAACGCTCTTGGCTGTCGGTGTTTATGGTGAGCGTATGCCAAATCAGAACGGAGCACCTATCCGACTTGTTGTCCCATGGAAGTACGGGTTTAAAAGTATTAAATCGATCGTCAAGATTAGTTTTGTCGAAAAAGAACCCCCAACAACTTGGAACATTCAAGCGCCGAGTGAATATGGATTTTATTCCAATGTAAATCCGAATATTGATCACCCAAGGTGGAGCCAAAAAAGAGAACGACGTATTACAGGCGAGGGTGGTCTTAGCGCTATATTTATGCCTAAGATTGAGACCCAATTTATGAATGGATATGCTGATGAGGTTGCCGAGCTGTATAAAGGCATGGACCTAAAAAAGTTCTTTTAACAAAGATGGAGACAAAACGTTACCGTAAAATATTCAAGCCTTTAGTCTTTTCAGGAAGCCTCATTCCCCTATGCTGGCTTATTTATGCAGTTTATTCCGATACAGTTTTTGGTACTAAATTAATGACGGCAGATCCAATTCAGAAGCTTGATAGGGAGCTTGGTGATTGGGCTTTGATATTTATAATTTTAGCATTGAGCGTTCGACCTTTGGCCAAATTATTCAAGAATAATGAGTTGATAGCATATCGGCGGATGATAGGGTTATTTGCTTTTTTTTATGTTTGTTTGCATTTGGCATCATATATTGGCCTCAACCTTCAATTTGCTTTTAACGAATTTATTAAAGATATTTTAAAACGAAATTTTATTACTATAGGGATTATAGCATTTATTTTGTTAATACCCCTTGCAGTTACCTCGACCAAATCAATGATAAAATGGATTGGTGGTCGCCGCTGGAAGAAGCTACATATGCTCATTTACCCTATCGCGTTATTAGGCATATTTCATTTCTTTATGATGGTTCGCGCTGATTTTTCTCGACCTTCAATTTACTTAATTATTATTCTCGTTCTGCTTGGCTATCGTTTTTGGGTTAAATATAGATAATCTAATTTGCCAGTTCACGCCGATTCACACAGATCACTATGAATTTGAAGGAGTTCTGGTATCGTCTCTGATGGCCGTCGACCGAAGCCACACTCAGTAGCAACATCAAACTCTTTTATGAATTTTTCAGCAGCTAGCAATCTTTTTTTACTACCGTCAAGACCATCTGCGTAATGGATAAGGCCTAAAACTAGACGTGTTCCATGTGGTAGATCAAGATTTTCTAATGGTTGAAAATAGGCCTCATCTGATCGATTTACCGGAACGGCCATATGGACAAAGTTAATCATGCGATTGGCTGCCACGGTAATGCCATTAGCAAAGGATACACTGGTTTCTAGGTCTTTTGGTTCAATAATGTGTTTGTGTCCCGGATCTCCATAGCAAAGGTGAATGCCTACATCTACACCGTCGACTATTTCATCACAGAGATTAGCAATACGAATTATTGACCCTTCAAGGATGTCGTCATAAGGTATTTTTGCCCCGCCATCATAGCCGACAACCTCTTGACACACGTCAAACTGTATAGCGAGTTCTTTGGGCGGAATTGAAGATTGTAGTTTTTCCAAATCTCTTTTGATAGCAGTTACAACGGCAGGTTCGACTTGGAGCTGATCTGTTCTAACAATAAAACCAATCACTAGCGCCATTGCCGAAGGTATACTTACTTGAAATCGGACATTTTCCTCAATTATTTGCCTAGCTTTTAGTGTTTTAAAGGTTTTATAAGACTTGATTGCTTCATCCGCATAGCCAAGGTCACCCAAGTCAAGTGATGAGGGTGCAATGCCATCCTTTATGTTATAGAAAGGCCGTTCGATGCTATCTTTATAACCAGGAATAGTTTGCGTAACAATTTCAAGGTTTAAGCCCTCGCACTTATCAAAAGTTGATTTCTGCCATCTGATCCAGTAACCACGTTCGCCAGTTTCGCCATCAGGAATGCGCGTACAACAATCGCCTAGGAAATCGGCTATCGTGGTCATGGCCATTTCGGCATTTGGCAGATTAATGCTGCCAATCAGATGTGCATTACGACCCATTAAATTGTCCTATCAAGACAGCAAGACAAATAGTCAGCTATGTCCTGTTTTTAACTATTGATTCGCCAGATTTCGGGAGCTTCATTAAGCCGTTTACCAAATTCTATACGCTGATTCTCGATTTCTTCAGGTAGGCGGTCTTCGAAGATTTTAAAATAATCTTCAAGTTCTTTGATTTCTTTTTTCCCAGCGTCACAATCAATGTCCATGATTTCTTCAAAAGTATCCGAGGTAAAATTTTCAAGCCCTGACCAGTTAATGTCTTGATATTTGGGCATATATCCAAATGGGCTTTCTGCGGCATTTTCTTTGCCATTTACACGGTCAAAAATCCATTTAAGTACTCGCATATTCTCGCCAAAGCCTGGCCAAGAAAAATTACCTTTATTGTCTTTACGAAACCAGTTAACCCTGAAAATTTTTGGAGGGTTTTTAAGAGACTGACCAAGTCTTAACCAATGGGACCAGTAATCTCCCATATTATAGCCGCAAAATGGTAACATCGCCATTGGATCGCGACGGATTGCTGCTTGGTTAACCGCTGCAGCGGTTGCCTCTGAACCCATTGTTGCTGCCATGTAGACACCGTGGTTCCAATTTAAAGATTCGTAAACTAATGGAAAAGTATGGCTAAGCCGACCACCAAAAATAAAGGCGCTGATTGGCACGCCTGCCGGGTTGTCCCACGCTGGGTCTACGGTTGGGCATTGGCTGGTTGCGCAGGTAAAGCGTGCATTAGGATGGGCTGCTAATTCATTAGAATCCGGCGTCCAGTCGTTGCCTTTCCAATCGATGAGGTGTTCTGGCGCTTCTTCATCGTGGCCTTCCCACCAAACGTCACCATCATCCGTGAGAGCTACATTCGTGAAGATGGTATCACTCTTCATCATCGTCATGGCGCTTGGGTTAGTTTTCATTGACGTTCCGGGAACAACACCAAAATAACCAGCTTCAGGATTTATTGCATAAAGTTGGCCATCTTTACCTGGTTTAATCCAGGCAATATCATCGCCAACGGTACGCACTTTCCACCCTTTAAAACCTTCTGGCGGGATCAACATTGCAAGATTGGTTTTACCGCATGCACTGGGAAAAGCTGCAGCAACATAAGTCTTTTCACCTTTAGGGGATTCTAGGCCTAGTATCAGCATATGTTCTGCCAGCCAACCTTCATCCCTGGCCATTACAGAAGCAATCCTGAGTGAGAAGCATTTTTTACCAAGTAGTGCATTGCCGCCATAACCGCTTCCAAAGGACCAAATTGAACGTTCTTCTGGATAGTGGACAATGTACTTAGTTTTATTATTAGGCCAGGAAACATCTTTATCATCGTTTGCTAGAGGTGCACCGACTGAGTGCATGCAAGGAATAAAATCACCGTCATCACCTAGAACGTCCAAGGCTGCCTGACCCATGCGGGTCATAATTCGCATGCTAGCTGCAACGTAAGGGCTATCGGTTAGTTGAACGCCGATGTGTGCAATATGTGAGCCCAGGGGTCCCATGCTAAAAGGAATAACATAAAGTGTACGTCCAACCATGGAACCGTCAAATAAGTCGTTCATAGTTCTTTTCATTTCAACTGGGTCAATCCAGTTGTTTGTTGGTCCTGCATCTTTCTCTGACTTAGAACAAATGAATGTTCGGTCTTCAACGCGGGCTACATCATTTGGATCGGAATTTGCTAGGAATGAACCAGGGCGCTTTTTTGGGTTAAGTGGTATCAAAGTGCCCGCTTCGACCATTTTTGCACAAAGGTCATTGTATTCATTCTTTGATCCATCGCACCAGACAATATTTTCAGGCTCGGTTAAAGCAGACATTTTTTCAATCCAAGCTAATAACGTCTGATTATTAGTTGGATTAGTCCCAGTGCTCGTCATTGGCCTTTTCCTGTGTAATTTCCAGTGTAACTAATATTTTTATTCATAATAATAGGTAGTCAATAATCAATTAAAAGTTGATTTTATTTCTTTCAATAATCGACTACTTAATCTCTGAACTTTATCTCCCGAATTTATGGGGTGCAACCGGTCATATTCAGAATTCTTATTATATAATAAATTTTCATAGAATTATTATTTATTGAAAAGGGCAGTTTTGGATTGACGTTTGTTCTTTGATTTTGGATTTAGTTTACATTAGCTTAAAAGTTGCGCGCATAAGATGCTAAATTAATAAGTTCTTTTCGGTATTTGTTAGGAATTGTATTAAGATTATTAAAACTAATTCTATAAATTTTCCCCCACATTTTAGATTAGAACCTTCTGGATTTTCAGCTATCATTGCTGTTGAAATCCCGGATCAAAGTTTTCAATTTAAATTGCTTTAATTGAGCTATACTTTTAACACATTTGAAGACTCTATATAATCATATATGTGATAAAAAACATTAGCGCCTAAATTTCCGAGACGTTATAATAATAGCTACTGTCAATATTCGTAAAATATAGGTGAACTTATGCCTCAATTGATAGCTTTAGTTGATGATGATAGGAATATTTTGACCTCAGTATCAATCGCGTTGGAAGCTGAAGGCTTCAAGGTAAATATATATGTAGATGGAACGGATGCGCTTCGAGGTCTCTCTCAAAGGCCTGCTGATTTAGCTATTTTGGATATAAAAATGCCACGGATGGATGGGGTGAAATTACTCGCGAAAATTAGAGAGAAGAGCAGTATGCCGGTAATTTTTCTAACCTCTAAAGATGATGAGATTGATGAGGTGTTGGGACTCAGAATGGGCGCGGACGATTATATTACGAAGCCATTCTCGCAACGTTTGCTGATAGAACGTGTTAGAACCTTGATACGTAGACGAGAATTAGATGCAAACGTAGTAATGGAAGGGGCCAATGCAGAAGTTCTTCGGCGTGGTGACTTGGAGATGGATCCAAGTCGATACCGATGTAGCTGGAAAGGTGTATTGGTAAATTTAACAGTAACAGAATTCCTATTATTAAAGTCGCTCGCTATCCGACCCGGTCATGTTAAAAACCGAGATCAATTAATTGATGCAGCTTATGGAGAGCGTATATATGTAGATGATCGTACTATCGACAGCCACGTGAAGCGTTTACGAAAAAAATTCAAGTTACTCGATGCTAAGTTTACCGCAATTGAGACACTATATGGTATTGGTTATCGCTATCAAGAAAGCGAACAAACAGTACCCAACTGAGTGAGTTACTGTATTTTGGTGAAGAGGAATAATAGCAACTGTAATAGGCTAGAAGTAAATGGTGCGTTAAATCAACATACTAAAACACGATCTCATATTTCTCCTATTACCCGCCGAATATTAGCGATTAATATTTTAGCCCTAGCTTTATTGGGGGTAGGGCTTCTTTATGTTGGGCAATACCGTAAGGGGTTAATTGATGGCGAAATCGCGGCACTAAATATACAGGCAGAACTTTTTGCAACTGCTTTAGGTGAAGTTGCTGTTGGTAATAATGATTCTAACCAGACCTTAGTCGTAGAAGGTGCTCATCAAATAGTGCGACGAATGATTGCCACAACAGGAACTGTTGCTCAGCTTATTATGCCAAATGGTGACTTGCTAATTGATAGTCGTTTATTCCGGGGACCAAGCGGCAATGTACAAGTTAAAGAACTTCCCCCACCAAAATTGAAAAGTACTATAGCGGATAAGGTAACTAACCAATTTAGAAATCTTCTACGCAAGCTTTTGCCGGATATAAAAAAGGTTGCTGATTTATCTGTTGCAAAAAATATTGCGCTAAAAGGTGATCTGGGTATCGCGATAAAGACACTTGCTGATGGTAAACTAAGTTTAAGTGTTGCCGTTCCCGTCCAACGTTATAAAAAAGTATTAGCTGCGTTATTATTGACAAAAGATGGTAGCAAAATTGATGAGGCTGTCTTTCAGGTACGGCTCGATATTTTAAAGGTATTTAGCGTAGTATTGTTGGTGACAATATTACTGTCCATATATCTTGCTGGCTCTATTGCGCGTCCGCTTAAGAGGCTAGCAATTGCTACCGAAGATATCCGGAAAGGTAAATCACGACATTATGCTATTGCTGATATTCTTATCCGTAAAGATGAGATAGGTGAACTCGGTAATATGTTAAACGATATGACTGAAGCATTATGGAGGCGGATGGAGGCGATAGAACGTTTTGCGGCCGATGTAGCCCATGAAATCAAGAACCCATTAACCTCTTTAAAGAGTGCTGTTGAAACAGTGGTAAACATAGACAACCCTGAACAACAGAAAAAGCTTATGACGGTTATAATAGATGATATTGAGCGGTTGGATCGATTGATTTCCGATATATCTGATGCATCGCGCTTAGATGCTGAATTGTCGCGGATAAAAATGATACCCGTCAAACTCGACTTGTTATTAGATACGTTAATTGAAATTTATGATGCAACTGTTGATAATAAAGGTGTTCAGTTTAAATTTAGTAATAAAGTTGATGGTCCGATCGTGATTCGAGGTATTGAGGACCGCATAGTACAGGTATTCAGAAATTTGATTAGTAATGCGATTAGTTTTAGCCCAGACAATGGAATTATTTGGCTGAGAATTAGGTGCGAGAATGAAATAGTAAAAATTTACGTTGAAGATCAAGGGCCGGGGTTACAACCGGGTACGGAAGAAAGTGTCTTCAATCGATTTTATCGAGAACGCCCGGATAGTGAAAAATTTGGAATTCATTCAGGTTTAGGATTAAGTATATCTCAGCAGATTATTATGGCTCACGGAGGAAATATTTCAGCTAAGAATTTACAAGACAACGCTGGCAAAAGCTTGGGAGCCTGCTTTACTGTTGAATTGCCGAAAGTTGAATAATTTGAAGATTATGGATCAATTTCACGCAACAGCTGTCGCCTATTATGGTTTTGGGATTTTAATCCGAGGACCTTCAGGTAGCGGAAAGTCAGATCTGGCACTGCGTTTGATTGACGACGATGCAGACTTAATTGCCGACGATCGGGTAGTTATAAAAGTCGTGGGAAAAGAACTTCGACTATCACCGCCGGAAAGTATTTCTGGTTTAATTGAAGTCAGGGGTATAGGGGTAGTAAAAATTAAAACTGTTCGAGATATTCCGCTTTGTTTAGTTGTTGAGTTAGAACTTAGCAACCAGACAAAACGTATGCCTGAAATAAAGGAAGAGACAATCAAAGATATTTCTATACCAATTATTGGTATAAATGCTTTTGAAAGTTCGTCTCTGGCAAAAATAAAAATAGTTTTGCGTTACTTAGATAAAAAAATCGAATTAATTTCATAACTTCTCTATAATAAGGGACTAGCATTTTTTGGAAAAATAAGTGTCTGCTCGGTTCTTTGACAGTAATGTTCAGGTATCACCGTATTTAATTTGGTTTGGAAAACGGACGTAAAAGATAAAATAGACTTTTGGGTTATACGGGTGGATGTTCTAGGTTGTTTCTAGAGGCTGAAAAATTAATGAAGTAGTTTGACAAATAATTTCTTCAAGGGCAAAAATTTGTATTGTATAATCGAGTGAGGACGGGTCTATAATATGATTGGTTTGGTTCTGGTAACACATGGCCATTTGGCAGATGAGCTCATTAGCGCAATGGAGCATGTTGTAGGCCCCCAAGATAAAGTAGAGGCTGTATGTATAGGGGCAGATGACGATATTGAGCAGCGTCGTTCTGATATTATTAGTGCGGTGAAAACCGTGAGTACAAAAGATGGAGTTGTTTTAGTGACCGATATGTTCGGGGGCACACCATCTAATTTGGCAATTTCAATTATGGGGAAATCTAAGTTAGAGGTGATTTCTGGTGTTAATTTGCCGATGCTGGTTAAATTTGCAAGTTGTCGTGACAAGGAGAATCTTGAAGAGTGCGTCATTAAAATCCAAGAATCAGGTAAAAAATATATAAACATTGCTTCCAGACTAATCAAAGCTAATAAACGTAGATAGGATATTGAAAACCGTTTCCCTTAAAATTTGTAATCAACGCGGTTTGCATGCTCGCGCCGCTGCCAAGTTTGTTAAACTTGTGGCTGAATTTAGCGCTGATGTATCTGTATCTAAAGATGGTCAAAAAGTCACAGGCAATTCAATCTTGGGTTTGATGATGCTTGCCGCCGCTATGGACGATGCGATCGAAGTGAGTGTTTCCGGCGCTGATGAGATAGTTGCAATCAAGGCTATTACTGAGTTGATAGAGAACAAATTTGAAGAAAATTGAATTCAAAAAGATGAACTAACAGATCAATGTTATTCCTTATATCTTATTACTTGAATAGTATTTCCTAGCCTGATACCACCGCCAATAACCAATTAATCTATATGCTTACTATTTGTGGAGAAGAATAAATGACTGATTATAAAGTCGCTGATATGGCCCTTGCCGATTGGGGTCGTAAAGAAATTACTATTGCTGAAACTGAAATGCCTGGGTTAATGGCTTTGCGTGACGAATACGTGGGTAAAAATCCACTTAAGGGTGCCCGTATCGTTGGTTGTTTACATATGACTATACAAACCGCCGTATTAATGGAAACGCTGATAAGTCTTGGGGCAGAATTACGATGGTCCTCTTGTAATATTTTCTCAACTCAAGATCATGCTGCAGCGGCAATGGCTGAGGTTGGCATCCCGACATTCGCATGGAAGGGGGAGACAGATGAAGAATTTTGGTGGTGTATCGACCAAACTATTAAAGGGCCAGATGGTTGGTTTCCGAATATGATATTGGATGATGGGGGCGATTTAACCCTCGTGATGCATGAAAAAACCCCTGAGCTTTTAAACGCCGTTAAAGGCCTTTCTGAAGAGACGACCACTGGTGTTCATCGTCTCTATGAAATGGAAAAAAGCGGCACATTGAAAGTACCTGCTTTTAACGTCAATGATTCTGTAACAAAGTCAAAATTTGATAATTTGTATGGCTGTCGTGAAAGTTTAGTTGATGGTATTAAACGTGCCACCGATGTCATGATAGCTGGTAAATGTGCAGTTGTTGCAGGGTATGGTGATGTTGGCAAAGGTTCGGCTGCGTCACTCCGCAGTCAAGGTGCCCGTGTGTTGGTAACCGAAATTGACCCCATATGTGCGCTGCAAGCTTCTATGGAAGGGTATGAGGTTGTCACTATGGATGAGGCCGCATCGATTGGGGATATTTTTGTTACGACGACGGGCAATATTGATATTATTACAATTGACCACATGCGTGATATGAAAGATCGCGCCATTGTCTCTAATATTGGACACTTTGATTCAGAAATTCAAGTTAGTTCGCTTCGTAATTTAAAATGGTATAACGTTAAACCTCAAGTTGACGAAATAGAATTTCCCGATGGCAAGCGTATTATCTTGTTAGCTGAAGGTCGTCTTGTTAATCTGGGATGTGCGACAGGTCATCCAAGCTTTGTTATGTCAGCCTCTTTTACTAATCAGGTATTAGCTCAAATAGAGCTTTGGAATAATTCGGATTCTTATGAAAACAAGGTTTATGTTCTGC
Source organism: Rhodospirillales bacterium (assembly GCA_012960465.1). GTDB lineage: Bacteria > Pseudomonadota > Alphaproteobacteria > Rhodospirillales > UBA2165 > TMED23. The sequence continues at coordinate 28,530 of DUBF01000166.1, forward strand.
CAAAGAACTTAGACGAAAAAGTAGCTTTTCTGCATCTTGAAAAATTAAATGTTAAGTTAACCGAGTTGACCAAAGAGCAAGCTGATTATATTAGCGTATCTCCGGCCGGACCCTTTAAGCCAGACCATTATCGTTATTAAGAAGGCTAATCGGAGCGATAAAATATATTAAAAAATATAATAAGATGTTTTGTTTGATTTAACTAGATTACCCTAAAAGTTGGTTGAATTTGGTCTTGATGTTTTTTTTGGCAAAATTATTAGGTTCACAGTCTCAATTCTTGATGAAATCTGCAGACTCGCCTAAGATTTGTCTGTGGTTATGACAGATAAAAAAAATATTATTCTATCTTTGATAGAGCCCTTGCCAATTGCCGTGGCAGTCATAAGCGTTAACGCTCAGGGAAAAGTGTGTCTGGGCCCCGGTAATGCAGAATTTTTCAAGCTTTGGCATCTGAATGCGGACTATCTGGATAAACAACCGGTGCTCGTCTCTTTTTTAGAATATCTCCGTGATAATCAATTTTTACCTGAACAAACCAACTTTGCAAAATTTCGCGCACATATAGGCAAGCTTGCTGTTTCTGACACTATATCTTTTGAAGAATGGCATTTGCCCGATGGATCAACTTTTACTGTTAAATTTGCCCCGTTAGACGGAGAACGGCATCTTTTTATCGTCGGAGATTTAACACCGCGACTTACCATTGCGCGAGCATTTAATGAGTTTGTTCAAATTCACGAGATGATCGTTAATAGCCTGCAAGAAGGTATAGCAGTTTTTGGCGGCAATGGTTATTTGAGACTCCATAATCCCGCCTTTGCTTTAATTTGGGAGATCCCAGAAGATTCGCTTTCTAATAGTCTTCACATGACAGATTTTCTCGATGCGACACGAAAAGTACTGCCGGTTATGAAAAATTGGCCAGAGCAAAGAGTTAGATTGTCTGGACGATTACTAGGCCGTAAATCTGGCGTCAAAACTATAAAATGCAATAATGGTATTATTTTAGAAGGCGCCCATATTCCATTACCAGACGGTGCAGTGTTGCTGCGTTATGCTGATATTAGTGATGGTGTTAATTTAGAGCATACGCTAAAAGTACGTGCTTTAGAAATGACAGAGCGTGCCGAGCTTCTGGCGGGAGCGGACCGCTTGAAGTCAAGATTTCTGGCTAATCTAAGCCATGAAATCCATACGCCTTTAATGTCTATCCGCGGCTTCGCCGAACTTCTGGCAGAAAATTATTTTGGTACTTTGAACCAGCGTCAGCAAGAATATGCAGATGGTATTAGCAATGCATCTGATACTCTTTCAGGATTGATCAGCGATATAATGGATCTTTCAGCAGTTGAGGCAGGTTTGTTGGAATGTAATATTGAAAGATTTGATCTGCACAATAGCCTAGCTGATATATTACGATTGGTGAAAGAAAAGGCTCGTCAGAAAAAACTTAAGCTAGAATTTGATTGTCCGATTGATATTGGTTGGATTAATACTGATAAAAAACGCTTCAAACAATGTCTTCTACATTTGCTTAGTAATGCGATAACTTACAGTGGTTCAGGCGGTGTAGTGTTAATATCTGCACATCGAAGTCTTGAGGGTGTTAGTATCGATATTCGGGATACAGGTATTGGTATTCCTAAAGTTGATTTAGAGCGCGTTCTCAAAGGGTTTGAACGCGGTAAATCAAGTGATTCGATAAAAAAAGGTGCCGGTCTTGGATTAACTCTCGTTTGCGCCTTATTTGAACAGCAAGGTGGAAAAGTTGAAATTAAGTCAAAACTTAATCAGGGTACTACCGTTAGTTTATTTTTGCCTGAAATCGAAAGTTTAAATTAACTAGTATAAAAATCTCTTTTATAGCCGGTTTAGAATACGTAAAACTAGTGAATGAGTGATTATCAGAGAAAATATCAATTCACCCTTAAAAATGAGTCTGCGACTTGCATACTAGCATCTCAACTTGCTGGACTTACTGAACCTAGAGACATAATAGGGCTCGTGGGGGACTTGGGTGTGGGAAAGACAGCTTTTGCCCGTGCTTTTATTACAGCAAGGGGTGGTGATAGTGAGGTGCCAAGTCCTACTTTTACACTCGTTCAAGTTTATGAATGTTCTAGTATTAACGTTTATCATTTTGATCTTTATAGAATTGAAGAACCTGAAGAAATTTTTGAACTCGGTATTGAGGACGCATTTGCGGAAGGGATATCATTAATCGAATGGCCTGATCGGATGGACACTTACATACCCTCCGAGCGTCTAGATATTATTTTTTCCAGTGGTTTAGACGAAAATGCACGGGAGGTTATTTTAGTCGGCTATGGAGATAGTTGGATTAACAGGCTGGCTAAGGTATTTGTGTAATGGCGGCGAGATCTCTCTCAATTGATGGTTTTTTAATACGGGCTGGATGGATAGATGCAGAGCGCGTTTTACTCGCTGGTGATGCGTCTTTCAGGCGGTACGAGCGTATCAAAATTAACGATAAAACAGCTGTATTAATGGACGCCCCCCCACCTGAGGAAGATGCTCGCCCTTTTATCAAGATTACCGAACATTTAATAGAGCTAGGTTATTCTGTCCCCCATATTTTTGCTCAAGATATTGATTCTGGTTTTTTGTTATTGGAAGATCTTGGGGATGAAACCTTCACCAATTCTTTAGCGGTAGGAGTTGATGAAAAACAGCTTTATCAAAGTGCTACAGATGTATTGATAGATTTACATGGACGAGAGCTATCTGAAGTGCTACCCGATGACTTGGAAAACTATGATGATGAAAAATTATTTGCTGAAGCAGTTCTTTTTGTTGACTGGTATATGACAGGAATTTTTGGCAAAACATTTTCAGATCACGTAAGAAGCGATTTTTTAAATATTTGGTATAATTTACTCTCAGAAATTAGTTTTGATCATGAAACGTTGGTTTTGAGAGATTTCCATGCTGATAATTTAATGTGGTTACCCAATAGGGAAGGCATTCGCAAATGTGGGTTGCTGGATTATCAGGATGCTGTCAGGGGTCTTCCCGCCTATGACCTTATGTCCCTACTCGAGGACGCGCGTCGTGATCTGAAGCCTGGCATGGCTGGCGATCTTCTTGATTATTATTATACCTCATTACCTAAGTTTGATCGAAGTCAATTCAATAAAGTTTATGCTGTATTATCAGCTCAGCGTCATTGTAAAGTTATTGGGATATTTTCCAGATTGGCTATAAGAGATAGAAAATATAACTATTTAGCACACATTCCGCGGTGCTGGAGCCTATTGGAGCGAGTTTGTTGTTTTCCTGAGTTAAAAATTCTAGATGATTGGTTGAATGCGCATATTCCACCACAAAAGCGTACCAGCCATTCACTGCAATAAAGGTCTTTAAGACTAGTGATTAATGGATCTAAAGATAAATTAAATACTGGCCCTAAGTTTGGTCCAAAAAAAGCCATGGTACTTGCTGCGGGTTTGGGTCAGCGGTTACGCCCGATTACGAATAACTTACCAAAGCCACTGATTAAAATAGCAAATCGCACCTTGTTAGACCATACCCTAGATCACTTAGTGGCTGCGGGTGTTGAATGTGCAGTTGTGAACATTCACTATTTAGCAGACCAAATAAAACAGCACCTGACTAGTCGCAATGATTTGGAAATTATAATTTCTTCCGAAGAATCTAATTTGTTAGAAACGGGTGGTGGTGTGAAAAAAGTCTTAGAAATATTTAGTAATGAGCCGTTCTATATTTCAAATGCGGATGTATTTTGGTTGGATGGTCCGACAAAAGCTCTAGGACGTGTCATTGAGCAGTGGAATGACGCTAAAATGGATGCTTTATTGATGCTACATTCCACGGTGGAGGCTTATGGTTATAGTGGCAATGGTGATTTTGAGGTCGATGCAAATGGTAAGCTTTCCCGACGGCTAGAGAGAGAAATAACACCTTATCTTTTTACTGGTCTTCAGATTATTCACCCACGTATTTTTAAAGGTACTCCTGAAGGTAAATTTTCGTTAAATGTTATTTATGACAGAGCTATTGAAGTCGGCCGTCTTTATGGAATTGTCCATGATGGTGAATGGTTTCACATAGGAACGCCAGATGGGCTCGCTGAAGCTGAATCTTATATGGGGCAGCGATTTTCAGGTAAACGACATCGTTAATTTTGGAGATAATCTAGAATGACGGTACCATTACCCATGCAGGTTTATAATATTCCTGCGGAGATGCCTTTTGTCGATACATTAGCTTCTGGCATGATTGCACGTGCGGCTGCAAGTCTATTTGAATTAGAAGATTTCACAATACTCCTTCCGACCCGTCGTGCGATAAGGTCTCTTCGCGATGCCTTTTTGCGGCAGAGTGGGGGCGTTCCCATGCTACTACCCCGAATGTTACCATTGGGAGATCTTGATGAAGAAGAACTTTTTATCGTTGGTTGGGAGGAATCTGGGATAAAATTTACCGGAGAGATTGAAGTTGATCTTCCCGAAGCAATTTCGACTATTCATCGCCAATTACTGTTGACAAAGCGCATACTGGTTCTCGAAGGCAACCGTATTAGTGTTGACCAGGCGGCGCGATTGGCGAGTGAACTTGGAAGGTTACTTGATCAAGTACAGATAGAACAACTAAAATTCGAAGATTTGCACGCCCTAGTACCAGATGAATATGCTCAACATTGGCAGGTTACTTTAGAATTTTTAGAAGTTATAACAAAATTTTGGCCAAGTATTTTAGAAGAAAAAGGCCTGATTGATCCTGCTGAACGGCGCAATTATATAATGAAAGCACAACTTTCTTATTGGGAGAGACGGGTTCCTGAATACCCGGTAATTGCTGCAGGTTCGACCGGCAGTATTCCTGTAACCGCAGATTTATTGACTTTAATTGCTAGTTTTCCTGAAGGTGCGGTTGTTTTGCCGGGTTTGGATCCGTCGCTGAATATAAAAGATGTCTATGATATTGAAACACATCCTCAATACGGTTTATATCGATTATTAACTAAAATGGATTTGACAGCAAGTGAAGTTCAAAAGTGGCCAAACACAAAAATTAATAAAGCAGTTAAATCTAAAAGGAAATTCGCGCCAGCTTCTCGTACAGAGCTAATTTCCAATGTTATGTGTCCAGCTGAAAAGGTTGGTGATTGGAGATCGTTAGATTCCATACCCAAGGAGGCTCTCCAAGGTGTTGAAAATATAACTTGTCCGGGTCCGGATGAAGAGGCTGGTGTTGTTGCATTAATATTACGAGAGGTTTTAGAAAAAGCTAATAAAACTGCAGCCCTTATCACACCAGATCGCCGTCTCGCCCGTCGGGTATCGAATGAGCTCGGTCGTTGGGGAATCAATATTGATGATTCTGCTGGGATTCCATTGCAACAAACTAATTCTGGATCATTTTTGCGTCTAACTGCAAAACTAGTTTCCGGCAATTTTTTACCTATTGACTTTTTAGCTATTGGTAAACATCCTTTAGCTGCCGGAGGAACCGAGCCAGTCGCATTTCGCCAACTTGTCCGCACACTAGAGATTGAGTTTTTGCGCGGACCACGTCCGGCACCAGGTATTGAGGGCCTTCTTACATTAATACCTAGGGATCAATCCAAACTTCGTGGAATGCTTAAATTTATACAATTGATAAGTGCTGAATTTCGTCAGGCAATGACTAAAACGGAAACACCTTTGGTTGATATTTTAAAAACACATTTAGCGTTTGCAGAGTCTTTGGCTAGTAGCCATGAACAGTCTGGTTCGGAGCGGTTGTGGTTCGGTGATGAAGGTGCAATTACGTCTAAATTCCTTTTAGGGCTTTTAGAAGTGAGTAATAGTTTAGGTGATATTGACGGATCATCTTACCCAGCATTATTAGACGTTTTATTGATTGGCCAGGTAGCACGCCGCAGTTTTGGCAGTCACCCCAGACTAGCTATTTGGGGCTTATTGGAGGCCCGATTACAGCACGCAGATTTGGTTATTATTTCAGGTTTGAATGAGGGGACTTGGCCACCCGATGTTGGCTCTGATCCTTGGATGAGCCGACCGATGCGAAAAGAATTTGGTTTACCATCTCCAGAGCGCCGCATTGGATTAACAGCACATGATTTTCAGCAGGCGTTTTCAGCGCCAGAAGTTGTTATGACACGATCAGCTCGAGTTGATGGCACACCAACTGTGCCTTCTCGTTGGTTGGTGCGACTGCAAAAATTATTAGCTGGACTGGAACCGGAGGTTTCTGATCGTTTTTTACAACCCAGTTACCGGCTTGATTGGCAATCTCGTCTCGACCAACCTAAAAAAGTTCAACCAATCAATCCTCCTGCACCACGTCCACCAGTTGGAGTTCGTCCACGCAAACTCTCAGTAACCCAAATTGAAACCTGGATGCGAGATCCCTATGCAATTTATGCCCGACATATTCTCGGTTTGCAATCATTGCCAAAACTTGACTCTGCTCCTGATGCTGCGGATTATGGTACCTTAATACATGGTGTGATTGATATTTTTTCTAAGAATTATCCATATGACTTACCATCAAATTCCCTTGAGCAGCTTGTTAAAATTGGTAATGAAAAATTTAAATCTGTTTTGAAGTACCCTAGTGTATGGGCCTTTTGGTGGCCTCGGTTCTTGCGTATTGCAGAATGGTTTATACGTTTAGAAACTTTACGCCGAGAGGAAACAACAAAAACTTATAGTGAAGCTAGGGGTGTTATTGAAATAATGGCTCCAGGTGGTATATTTCAATTAACTGCCAAAGCCGATAGAATTGATGAATTAAAAGATGGTATGCTTCGTATCATTGATTATAAAACCGGGGCACCCCCAAGTAAGCTTGAGGTGGCTGCAGGATTCGCACCACAGTTACCACTAGAAGCTTTAATTGCTCAGGCGGGAGGATTTTCCGGTATTTCCGCAAAGCGTGTAAGCGAATTAAATTATTGGCGATTACGTGGTAGTATTCCCGCTGGTGAGGTTTCGTCAGTAGGAGATAATCCAACTGAATTAGCGGCCGATGCTAAAGAAGGCGTTGCCGCCCTAATCAGACTATTTGATGATGTCAGAACCCCTTATGAGTCAAGACCACGACCGGGAAATGCGCCTAAATTTTCAGATTATGAACATTTAGCACGGGTTAAGGAGTGGTCAACATCTGAGGAGGAAAATAGCTCATGAGAGAGGCTAATCATTTTTTCTCTGATCCAAATCACCAACAACGCCTTGCTTCGGATCCGGTAGCATCAGTCTGGGTATCCGCATCAGCGGGAACAGGAAAAACGAAAGTTCTAACAGATCGCGTCTTGAGTTTGTTGTTAACTGGGATCAAGCCACAGCGTATTCTGTGTTTGACCTTTACTCGAGCAGCAGCAGCTGAAATGGAGTTTCGAATTTCAGATCGGTTAGGCCAATGGACAATGGCAGATGATGGTGTTCTTCGTGAGGAGTTAGGTAATTTATTAGGTATTTCGGTGCAAGATAATTTAGTTCAGCGCGCTCGATACCTTTTTGCCCACGTGTTGGATACGCCAGGTGGAATGAATATCCAAACTATACATGCTTTTTGCCAGTCGTTGCTAGGGCGATTTCCGTTGGAAGCTGGTGTTTCACCTCATTTTTCCTTGATGGAAGAGCGGGATGCTGAAGAAATGTTGTTTAGCGCGCGAGAAAAATTGTTTAATCATGCGCGCAGCGGTGCAGATAGTCGTTTGGCTGATGCTTTGGCAAATGTTACGGCGCATATTCATGAAACCCAGTTTTTTGAATTGCTCGCTGATTTAACATACGCCAGAGGACGTTTGCGTAGCTTAATTTCTTCCTTTGGCGATATTGAGGGCGTAATTTCTAATATAGAAAAGTTACTGTCAGTAAAGCCCGGCGAAACCCCGGAAAGCGTAATCGAGATGGCTTCCAAAAACGAGAATTTAAGTGAATCCGATTTACGGTCAGCAATTTTGGCTCTTAGTATGGGTAATGAACAAGATGTGACAAGGGGACAAAAAATTCAATCTTGGTTAGATGAGCCGTCAGCTCGTATAGATTCATTTTTTGAGTACGCGTCAATATTTTTAACAGATTTTAATAATCGTAGTTTCAATGTTCGTACTACATTAATTACCAAACCTGCACAGAAGAAGTCACCGGATGCAGTCGACATACTAATGGCAGAGGGAATACGTCTTCAGCATATAATATTACACTGGCGTTCCGTTAGTATTACTGAAAGTACATCAAGTTTGTTGGTACTCTGGGAGGCGTTGCTGGCTAACTATCAAGCACAAAAAGATGCCAAATCGCTTATGGATTATGACGATCTTATTCTAATGGCTGGTGAGTTGTTGACCCGTAAAGGCGTTGCACCGTGGGTACTGTTTAAACTTGATGGTGGAATAGACCATGTACTTGTTGATGAAGCTCAGGATACTAGTCCTGCGCAATGGCAGGTTATTGAGGCGTTGGTTGCAGAATTTTTTGTCGGGCTAGGCGCCCATGAGACTACGCCTACAATTTTTGTAGTTGGTGATGTGAAGCAGTCTATTTATTCATTCCAAGGGGCAGATCCGATTACTTTTGGTCGTATGAAAACATTCTTTGCTACACACGCGGAACATGCCCAAAAAATTTGGAGACCAATTGATTTGACAGTATCCTTTCGTTCAACCAAAGCGGTGTTATCCGTTGTAGATGCTGTCTTCACCTTGCCAGATACTGCTGGCGGTGTAGTACTTGATAATCAAATCATACAACATGAGGTTTGGCGAACGCAAGAGGGTGGGCTGGTTGAGCTGTGGCCACCAGTGGAGCCTCGTCTATCTGATGCACCAACTTCTTGGAAGCCTCCTGTGGAGAGAATAAGGGGTGATGCTCCGCAAACACGTTTAGCTAGGCTTGTTGCAGGGCGTATTGCTAAAATGTTGCAGAATAAAGAAGTATTAGAGGCTAAGGGCCGTCCAATTGAACCAGGCGATATTATGATTTTAGTACGACGCCGGACAGGTTTTGTTGAAGACATTGTGCGTTCTTTGAAAGAACTCAACATTAGAGTCGCCGGTATTGATCGAATGGTCCTAACCGAGCAATTAGCAGTAATGGATTTGATAGCTTTCGGCCAATTCTTACTATTACCTGAAGACGATTTGACGCTGGCGAGTTTGCTTAAATCTCCATTAATTGGACTAAACGAAGAACAATTATTTAAGTTAGCCCACCAACGTAATGGCTCACTTTGGCAATCGCTCGTTAAGAATAGAAAAACGGACTCAAAATTATTGTCGGCGTATGAGGAGCTTTTTTATTTCATGGGACGAGCTGATTTTATACCTCCATTTGAACTTTTTGGTGAACTCTTAGGTGCTCACAATGGTCGCAAAAAATTAGTATCGCGTTTAGGTCCAGACGCATTGGATCCAATCTCAGAATTTCTAAATTTAGCTCTAGTTTATGAAAAATCTCACGCAGCCTCACTAGAAGGTTTTTTGCATTGGGTGTCAGCTGGCGAGGTGGAAATTAAGCGAGATCTCGAACAAGCGACACAAAATTCTGTGCGTGTTATGACGGTACACGCGGCTAAAGGCCTTCAAGCACCCATCGTTTTTTTGCCGGATACGATGCAGATACCCAAGAAAGGCCCGGCTTTGCTGTGGCCTCAAAATCTAGATGGAAAAGATCAAGCTGTTTTATGGCCAACGAGACGAGGTCTTTATGAAGAAGTCTCTCAAGGCGAATACGAAGTTGTTAGTCGACGCCGTGATCAAGAATATAAACGTTTGCTTTACGTGGCGATGACACGGGCTGAAGATCGACTTTATATTTGTGGTTGGCAAACGAAAAATAAGCCACCTGAGCATTGTTGGTACAATATAATCAAAAGAGGTTTATCACAAATTGGTCAAGAGGTTACCGATTCCTATTTACAAGAGGTAGGGGAAACGTCGAGCCCGAAGGTCCTACAAGTAATATCAGAGCAAAAGGCCAAAATTACCGATATAGGAGATTTTTCAGATTTAAATTATATAGAACTGCCACAGTGGGTATCTAACCCTCCTGCTAAGGAGCCTTTACCTCCAACAATCTTAACGCCATCGAAGCCAAATGGTGAGGAGTTAGTTATCAGATCACCGCTTCAGAAAAATGATGAATTCCGGTTCAAACGTGGGCAGATTATCCACACACTTTTACAAGCCTTACCAGATCTGGAACCGAGAAAACGAGAACTAGCAGTTAAAAGATTTCTTAGCCGTGAGGTTTATGGTTTGGATTCAAGCCAACAAAAAGAAATTACTAACGAGGTGCTATCTGTGGTTGGCGATCCAGAGTTTGGCCCCATATTTGGTCCTGGCTCGCGGGCCGAAGTGCCGCTGACTGGCATGATTGGTGGACAAATTATCTCTGCTCAGCTTGATCGTTTGCTTGTTACAGAAAGTGAAGTTTTTGTAATAGATTTCAAAACTAATCGCCCTCCGCCGACGACACCCGATAGCGTCGATGAAAATTACTTACGGCAAATGGCAGCTTATCGCGTGACATTACAAAATATTTATCCAGATAAAGAAATTAAATGTGCATTGTTATGGACAGTTGGGACGCATTTAATGCAGCTTGAGGCTGAAAGATTACTTCAATACGAGCCTAAAGAATTTCAGGAGGGTTAATGACTTCTCTTGACGACAGTTCCCGTGAATCATAGATTGACTTTATGTTATTTTAATATTCCATGGTGCAGAATAAGAATATCTACAAAAAAATATAGGATAAAAGCATGTCTAAACAAGTAACTGATGATTCATTTGATACCGATGTTATTTCGGCCACAAAGCCTGTGTTGGTTGATTTCTGGGCTGAATGGTGTGGTCCATGTAAACAGATTGCACCGGCATTAGATGAACTTGGTGACGAATTTGGTAATCAATTAACGATTGCTAAGGTTAACATTGATGATAACCCAGAAACACCATCGAAATATGGTGTTCGCGGTATTCCTACTTTGATTTTATTTAAAGATGGTGAAGTCGCATCGACAAAAGTTGGTGCATTGCCGAAAAGTAAACTTAAGGAATGGATAGAATCTGTCATTTAAATTGATAACAGTATGGTAAAATAATGAGACCCTACCTGAGTGGTGGGGTTTTGTTTTTTGATGGGATATAGGAATAGCTTATGAAAACGAGCATTACTGTAGATGAGGTCAATCAGTGGCAGTATTCCAATGAACTTAATCCTTTATACCTGAATTATATTTGTACACTGAACGGTCACTATCCGGTTCAGATAGAGAGCGGTTTTAATTATTGTGAGTTAGGATGTGGAGTTGGCGTTACTCTAAACGGTTTGGCTGAATTATTTCCTAAAGGCAAGTTTTTTGGTATTGATAATAATATCGATTACATTGATGCTGCTGTGGCGCTTGCTAAAGGAATTGACGGTTCTAATATTGATTTCAAGCTTGCAGACTTTACTGGGCTCTCAAATGCGGTCTTACCAGATTTTGATTTTATTATCCTCCATGATATTTATTCTTGGATTGATAAAGATGCGCGTCAGCATATTCAGGACTTTATTGCTAATCATTTAAAAGAAGATGGTATTCTTTATTTAAATTATGAGGCGCTGCCAGGTGGCTCTGCGATTGCGCCGTTACGTAATATTGTATCTTTTCACACCAGTGGTATGACAACCGATAATGTCATTAAAGCACAATCTGGCTTGGATTATTTAGATTTTATGGCAAGTAATGAAGCTGGTTATTTTGCTGAAAATACTACTGCCAAACAATTCTTTAATGATTTAAAAATCAAAGATATTAATTATGTGGCCCATAGACTTCTAAACAATTCCTTTAAACCATATTTCTTCCACCAAATAATGCAGGAAATGCTAAAAATAGGACTTAGCTTTTCAGGCAGTGCAATTTGTCATTTGAACTTTATAGATTTAGCAGTACCGCTTGAATTTAAAGAGTTCTTAAAAACTCTTGCAACGAGGGAGCAATTTGAAAACCATGGTGATTTAATAAGAAACCAGCGTTTTAGAAAAGATATATTTGTAAAGCCAAGTAAAATAATGGGTGAACAGGAGCAGATTGAGATACTCTCAAAAATTATGTTTGGGACGACTTGTACAGAGAATGAATTTGAATTGATGGCGGTGTTTGGTGAGGTTGAACTGAGTTATAATAATGATATTTTTAAACGTTTGATTAGTATTTTATCAGATACTCCAAAATCCGCAGTTAGCCTTATGGATAATGAACATTTAAAAGATTATTCATTAGAATTGGTAGTAGACGCCTTGAAGTTTTTAAGTTCTGGCGGCCAAGTTTACCCCTTTTTAATGACAGCTGATGATAGCATCGAACTAGATTTGGGTGCCAATAGGTATTCTATATCATCAAATTCGAATATTCAGTTTTTAAAGAACCGGCTTTTTAAACAGAATGAAATAACCCTTATAGCACCTAAAGCAGGTGTTGGTATTAAAATGACTATGGCAGATGCTTTGTTCACTCTCTGTATCGCGGAGGCGAATCGTGATGAGGTTGTCGATTGGATTATGCAGCGTTTGATGGAGGCTAATCAAGAAATCTTAACTGATGGTGCTAATGAGAAAGACACCATAACAACAGGTTATGAAGAATTCCGCAAAAATCGCCTACCTAAATTTCTTCAACTGGGAATTTTAGAACCAGCAGAGAGTTAATATCCTCTCACACTATCTGTAAGCTGTAGAAGTGGTTTATTGGCTTCAAAGCGTCTTATGTTTTCTATAAATACTGGCGCAATTTGAGCTACGGGAGGCCTTCTTGCTACGTGCGGCAATATAGTAATGAAAGGGTGATCCCAAAGTGGGCTATCATTTGGTAATGGCTCTGGTTCCGTAACATCTAAAGTTGCTGCAGATAGTTGGCCGCTATCAAGAGCTGCAATGAGATCATTATCTATGATGTGCCCCCCGCGTCCTAAATTAATAATTGAGGCACCTTTTGGCATTTTTGAAAAAGTTTTTGAATTTAATATACCTCTCGTTTCTGGCGTAAAAGGTAGCAAACAAAGGGCAATGTCAGTTCTTTCAAGGAATTTATCAAGTTCTCTGGGACCTGAGAAAATCTTAATGGGAGCTTTTGTTTTAGGTGTTCGGGTCCATGCAGCAACATCGAACTTCATACCAAAGAGAACTTTTGCAATAGGTTTGGACATGGTTCCATAGCCCAATAAACCTATTCGCTGTTCAGATGGCGCTTTTTGTTCGATTTCTCGCCATTGATGTTGTCGTTGATAATCTAGATAAGTTGGTAAATTACGATGATGACGTAAAACATGTGTGATGCCATACTCTGTTAAGGATGGATCGCCCCCTTCTGGTTCTCCTTTAACCAAGGGGATCCCTTTGGGACAGGCAGGATTGTTATAAATACCCTCAACGCCTGCCAACATTGTTAACATTAGTTTGAGATTTGGTAGGGCTGGTAATTCCTGTAAAGTTGGTCGCCCAATTATTAGGTATTCAATGTTTTCCGGGTTACCAATGTTTGGCCATTCTCGGACTTCCAGATTTGGAAGCGTGTTATTAAAAAAACTGGTCCAATCTCCTTTTTTACCACGCAGGCTATTAAATAGTAATAATGCCATTACTTTCTATTCTCCTATTTATTTTCTTCTAAAATGTTACCTGCTAGATAGAGCGAGCCGCATATTAGAATTTTTGATGGTGATTTTTCTGCAGAAACAATCTCTTCTATAGCTTTAGTAACAGAACTCGCTGTTTTCGCTTGAAATCCAATCTTTTTTGCAACTGTGGATATTTCCTCAGCACTAAAACTAGCGTCCGAACCAACGATGTTTATGGCGGTTAAACTCTTGGTGTATTGGCGTAATGGAGCCAAAAACTCGGCAGGTGTTTTGGTATTGATTAACCCAGTAATGAGGTGGATTGGGCCATCCGTCAGGGTCTTAAGTGTTGCGGCAATCGCAACTCCAGCTGCAGGGTTATGACCACCATCCAGCCATAATTCCCAATGATTTGGGAGTTGTGCGCATAAAGGACCTTTGGTGAGCAGTTGCATTCGTGCTGGCCAATCAACATTTTTTATACCTGTAGCTACAGCTTGGCGATTGATCCTTTTATCACCGAGTTCTGCCAATGTTACAATTCCGAGTCCAGCATTCTGTATTTGGTGGGGACCTACAAGGTTTGGCAGTGGGGGATTAATTTGACCATCCAGGCTCATTACTGACAGTTTGTCTGCTTTAACAGCAACCCACCAGTTCTCATCTTGAACACTTAACGGGGCATTAATTTCTTCGGCAGAATTTTTAATAACTTCGAGAACTAGAGGGTCTTGTTTAGCGGTAACGCAGGCAACACCTCTTTTTATTATACCCGATTTTTCTTTTGCGATCCCTGCTAAGTCGTGACCTAGAAACCCGGCATGATCATGGCTAATTGGTGTAAGAGCCGTTACGGTTGGTCTAGTAATTACGTTGGTTGCGTCTAACCGTCCACCTAAACCAGTTTCTAATAAAACTAAATCACTCGGTGTCCGAGAAAATGCGAGAAGTGCAATAGCCGTCGTAATTTCGAAAAATGTAATTGGCGCATTTCCATTTATAGCTTCAACTTCAGCCATTAAGCCTAAAAGTTCGTGGTCATTTATAATTTCACCACTAATCCTAATTCGTTCGTTAAACCTTACTAAATGGGGCGATGTGTATGCGTGAACTTTTAGGCCAGCAGCTTCAGCAATTGCGCGGATAAAAGCAAGTGTTGACCCTTTTCCATTTGTACCCGCAATATGAACTACAGGTGAAAGTGAATTTTGTGGGTTACCAAGTAACTCTAGCAAACGATTAATACGGTCCAAAGAAAGATCAATGACTTTTGGATGGTGTTGGTTGAGGCGCTGAATGAGATCCATATCTCTTACATGTAATTCTAACTGCGGTACTTACTGGCTCAAGCCGTCAGCTATATCGCGGACCAGGTCGAGCACAGAAACCACGCAGCCATCTTTTATGGTTCCATCTTCATTTAAGTTTTCTGAGATTTTGTTAACAAAAGCGGAGCCGACGACGACAGCCTCGGCATAATTACCAATTTCTCTCGCTTTTTTTCTTGTGGAAATTCCAAATCCAACAGCTATGGGTAGATCGGTATGACACCTTATTTTCTTGATAGCTGTTGCAATATCACCGCTAGCTGCCGACGTCGTGCCAGTAATTCCAGTGACCGAAACATAGTATATAAAACCGCTGGCATGTTCGGTTATGATTGGTATACGCAGGCTATCGGTCGTTGGAGCTATTAAATAAATAAAGCTAAGCCCTGCTTTTTTTACAGGCTCGCGCATTTCTGATTCTTCTGGAGGTAGATCAACAATTATAAATCCATCAACGCCCGATTTTGCAGCATCAGTAACAAAATTTGTGATACCGTATAAATAGATGGGATTAAAATAACCCATAAGAATAATGGGTGTATCTTTATCTACTTTGCGAAAGTCACTAACCATCTCTAAAGTAGTAAGCATTAAATTACCATTATTGAGTGAACGTAGGCTAGAAGCTTGTATTGCGGGGCCATCTGCCATTGGATCTGAAAATGGCATTCCAAGTTCAATAATGTCAGCCCCTGAGCCTGGTAATTTTTTTAAAATTTCATTACTTGTTACATTGTTTGGATCACCAGCGGTAATAAAAGTGACCAGGCCGGTTCTGCCTGCTTTCTTTAGATCTTTGAAACGTTTTTCTATACGTTTTGTACCTGTAAGATTAGCCATTATTTATTTGCTTTTATGTAGGTGGATACAGTATCTATGTCTTTATCGCCCCGTCCGCTCATGTTTAGCACCATTACATGATTTTTTGGCAGATCTCCGGCTATTTTCATAGTATGGGCAATTGCATGAGCTGTCTCAAGTGCAGGGATAATTCCTTCGAGCCTTGTACATGTCTGGAAGGCGTTAATTGCTTCCTTATCGGTGATAGAAACGTACTCGGCTCGTCCAACGTCATGTAACCAAGCATGTTCTGGGCCAATACCCGGATAATCGAGACCTGCTGAAATAGAGTGTGCATCTGTGATTTGGCCATCATTATTTTGTAATAAGAATGTTCGGTTACCATGAAGGACCCCTGGAACGCCGGCATTTAGTGAGGCGGCATGTTTACCAGTCTCAATACCTTCGCCCGAGGCTTCAACAGCAATTATCCTAACGTTATCATCTAAGAATGGATAGAACAGTCCCATTGCGTTAGAGCCGCCGCCAATACATGCTATCAAGCTATCGGGCAGTTTACCTTCGTGCTCTATTATCTGTCCTCGGGTTTCTTCTCCAATAATTGATTGAAAATCGCGTACCATGGCGGGATAAGGATGAGGCCCAGCGACGGTACCTATCAAATAATATGTTGTCTCAACATTAGCAACCCAATATCTGAGTGCATCATTCATAGCATCTTTTAGTGTGCCGGTACCCGAAATTACTGGAATAATGTCAGCGCCCAGCATTTTCATGCGTGACACATTTTGTGATTGCCGTTCAATATCTTTGGATCCCATATATATGGTACAGGGTATATCAAATAAGGCGCAGACAGTGGCCGTTGCAACTCCATGCATGCCGGCACCCGTTTCTGCAATTATTCGTTTCTTACCCATTTTGCGAGCGAGCAGTATTTGGCCCATGCAATTATTGACTTTATGGGCACCAGTATGGTTCAAATCTTCTCGTTTAAAATAAATTTTAGCACCACCTAGTTTTTTGGTTAGTCGTTCAGCAAAATAAAGTGGAGAAGGACGGCCAACATAGTTTTTGAGATAACTACGGAGGTCTAACTGAAATGCTTCATCTTTTTTTGCTTTATTGTATGCATGTTCCACTTCTATGATAAGTGGCATAAGCGTTTCGGCTACATAACGACCGCCGAACATGGCAAAATGACCATTTTCATCTGGCCCAGCTTTATAGGTGTTTAGTTTGCTCATAACGGTGATGGTTTTACCTGATTGACACGAAAAAGCAATTAGCGTTTATCAATTAATGAATTTCATGCTTTAGTTTAAATGGTCTTAGCAGTGTTTAGGAATTTTTTGATAAGATCGAGATCTTTTATGCCAGGCGCACTTTCCACGCCAGAGGATACATCAAGTGTATTGGCCCCACTATATTTTACTGCTTCGGTAATATTCTCGGCAATCAGGCCCCCCGCTAGCATCCATGGCAAAGGAACCTCGACATGCTGTAGTAATTTCCAGTCGAAAGATATAGCATTGCCCCCGGGTAAAGCATCTACCAGGGTCACTGGGGCTTTTGCATCAAATAATAAATGGTCAGCAACATCATAATAGTCTTTGGCAGATTCTAAGTCTCTGTGCTTAGATAATTTAATGGCTTTTAGAATTGGTAATTCAGTGAATTGTTTTATTTCTGCAACCCTTGAGGGGCTTTCGACACCATGAAGTTGGATGAGATCAAGGTCGGTAGCCGTGAGCACATCTTTGATTTCTGAATTTGTTGGATCAACAAAAAGGC
Organism: Rhodospirillales bacterium; assembly: GCA_012960465.1. Lineage (GTDB taxonomy): Bacteria > Pseudomonadota > Alphaproteobacteria > Rhodospirillales > UBA2165 > TMED23. The sequence continues at coordinate 46,059 of DUBF01000166.1, forward strand.
CAACCCTCGTTATGTGTTTTGGAACGCGGTAAATTAATTGTGTAGCTTTCTCAAGGGTTAGGTTTCGTGGAGACGGTGGATAAAAAACAAAACCAATATATTCTGCGCCGTGTTTAACCGCTATATCGACACTTTCTATGCGCTCAACTCCACAAATTTTTACAGAAATCGTCACGTCAATTAATAACCTCATCGATTTCAGATATGATTCTTTTAGCAGCAGAAACTGGATCGTTCGCATCGTAGATGGGACGGCCAATCACAAGGTAGTCTGCGCCTCGTTTTATTGCTTCGCCAGGCGTTACTATCCGCTTTTGATCATCTTTTGTAGCCCAAATTGGACGAATGCCAGGAGTTAAAAGTTTAAAATTTCTATCACAAATTATCCGTAAAGCATCAATTTCCGAAGCCGAACAGACAACACCATCAAGGCCGGCTTCCTGACACAAGATAGCTAACCGTTTTACTTGTTCGAGCGCCGTATCGTTAATGCCAGTTTCTTTGAGGTCTTGGTTGTCTATCGAAGTTAGGACTGTCACTCCCAAGACAAGGGGTGCAGAGGCACCAATTTTATTAGATTCTTCCGCCGCGGCATCACGCGCCGCCATTAACATTGAACGACCGCCTTGTGCATGGACGTTTAAAATTGCTGGCGCTAGATGAATTGCCGAGCGTACTGCTCCAGCAACTGTATTGGGAATATCGTGGAATTTGAGATCGATAAACATCGGGACACCAAGTTCTTTTATTCTTGCAACACCTACTGGACCAAGGGCCGTGAAAAATTCTTTTCCAATCTTAACTCCACCGATTAAACCTTTTAGTTCCTTAGTAATTTCTATAGCCCATTCAAGGTTGGGGGTATCAAGTGAAATAAAAATATACTCATGAGGAGACTTAACAGATATCATGACTGACTTTCTCTATTAGGCTTTCAGTTTTATTATAAGTGCTTAAAATTAATCAAATAGAAAACAAATTTTAGCGTTCTGTATTTATATACTTCCGTTGTTTATCTAGTTCGTCTATTTTATTTTGTAATGCGGCTAAATCTTTTTCTAGACTAGATGCTCGCCGATTAGCTTTACGGGCTTTGTTTCGACTCGTAGCGGCCGAAAACCAGGCAATTATCCCGCCAATAGCAAATCCAAAAACACCGGCAGCTAGAACCGGGATGTAGATGGGGGTTTCTTGTTGAACTGGAAGAGGCCAAAAATCAAGGATAACTATGCTATGGTTTGATATGGAGAATACAACAACTGTTAGCCCAATCACTAACATAGTAAGCCACGAAAAAAAACGTTTCAATACAGATAACTCCACTTGGCTCATTTGCATGTAACGCAAATATTGAGCAACAAAGTAAATCGGAATTAGTTATCGTTTAGCATATTGCGTAGTTGTTTTCCCGTTTTAAAATAGGGCACTCGTTTGGCTGGAACTTGCACAGTTACCCCGGTTCTAGGATTTCGTCCAATGCGGGCATTACGCTGTTTGATAGAGAAAGCACCAAATCCACGCAGTTCAACGCGATCGCCCCGTGATAATGCAGATGAAATTTCATCGAAAATTGTTGTTATAATTCGCTCCACATCTCTTTGATACAAGTGTGGATTTTGTTCCGTAACATAAGTAATGAGTTCAGATTTTGTCATTGTAGACCTGCCCTCCCCGGCAAAATCGGTAAAGGTAAGTTATAATTCAATCACCGGAGAGCAGGTTGCCAAAGCGAAACCAAGCCGTCAAGTCTAAGTCTATCAGAAATTGATATTTTTCCAATAAATCTATCTAGTATTTTTTCCATAAAACTACTATCCCGATCGAAACTCAATATTCTTAAGGGTAATTGATTGTTTATACTTTTGGTGTTTGAGAGCCAATCTAACGCCTCTTTCTCACCGCCTATAGCATCAATCAGGCCATTTTTAACAGCTTGACGCCCAGTATAAATACGCCCATCCGCAAGTTGTTTTACCTTCGTTTTATCCATCTTGCGACGTGTAGCAACCATATCGATAAACATATTAAATATATCCTCCACAACTAATCGTGTAGCAGACCGGGTATTCTCATTCATAGGTTCCAGTGGGTTGGGTTGGGCTTTGAGGGGCGCACTTTTGATTGCTTCGGGTTTAATTCCCAGCTTGTTGAGTAACACAGTAATATCTGTTGTTTGAACAATTACACCAATCGAGCCTGTGATACTTGATTGCCGCGCAAATATTTGGTCTGCTGCAATAGCTGCCATATAGCCAGCTGAAGTTGCTAGATCGCTTATTAGTGCAACAACCGGCTTTTTCCTTGCAACTTCCCGGAGATGAAGATAAAGCGTCTCCCCACCAACAACAGTACCACCCGGGCTGTCAATATGAACGATAAGTGCTTTAATTAATTTATCGTTAGCAACCTTTATAAGAGCTTTGGACCGATTAGGATCGTCGACAATAATATCAGAGATTTTTAATACGGCAATATGATCACTATTTTTGATACTATCAAAATTTCCTATCAAGAATATTACAAGTGTTACGGTGGCTAAAATTGCCGAAATCCGCCATATTAAAAGTTTCTTTTTTAGTTGTTTGCGATCAACGATGGCATCTAATTCCATAGATTATCCCAAATAATTAAAAACACACCAGGGCACCGATTGTGTTTATCGGGGTATTTACTTTTCTCTTCCCTAGTCATGTTAATCAGAAATTATGAACACTAATGATAGTTTTTTGTCATGTTCTTTCTTGGTAATTACTATTTTTTTACCACAGCTTTTTCCCCCTGGTAGTTGTTTTTTTGTCGCTCACTTTTTCAGTTTCTACTTTTTTCTCAGGTGCGGCTTTCTTTTTAGCTGTAGCTGTTTTTTTCTTATTAGTAGTTGAAGCTTCTACCTTTTTCTTTGCAACAGGTTTTGTTTTGTCTATTGCAGACTTTGTATCGACGTTCTCTTTGCTAGTATCATTGTGCTCTTTGAATGCTGCGCCCAGAATATCGCCAAGCGAAGCCCCAGCGTCGGAGGACCCAAATTCGGCCATCGCAATTTTTTCTTCATGCACCTCCCGGGCTTTAATAGAGAGATTTACTTTCCGCGAGGTTTTATCAACCTTTGTAACAAAAGCATCAACAACTTCACCAGCCGCAAAGCGATCAGGTCGTTGTTCAGATCGATCTCGAGATAGATCTCCTCGGCGTATGAAACTAGGTATGTCATTATTAACCATAACTTCAATACCATTCTCTAAAACTGCCGTAATTTTACATGTGACAATATCCCCTTTTTTCAATTTTAAGATACCACCAGCAACAGGATCTTTTGTTAACTGTTTAACACCAAGGCTGATTCGTTCTTTCTCGACGTCAATATCAAGAATCTTTATTTTGATCATATCACCTTTCGTACACTCGGCGATTGCTTCTTCACCAGATTTAACCCAATCGAGGTCCGACATGTGTACCATTCCATCTATGTCTTCAGTTAGGCCCACAAATAGACCAAATTCTGTGATATTTTTTATTTCGCCTTCAAGTTCATCGTCAACTTTATGTTTTTCAGTAAAATCAATCCATGGGTTTTTGCTACATTGCTTAAGACCAAGGCTAATTCGTCGCTTAGACGTATCAACCTCTAAGACCATAACTTCGACCTCCTGACTGGTCGAAATAATTTTTCCAGGGTGGACATTCTTTTTAGTCCAACTCATTTCGGAAATATGGACTAGGCCTTCAATTCCAGCTTCTAGTTCAACAAATGCCCCATAATCGGTAATATTTGTTATACGCCCATTGAACTTGGCTTCCAGAGGGTATTTAGCTTCAGCTCCATCCCAAGGATCAGATTCAAGTTGTTTCATGCCAAGAGAGATGCGCTGACTTTCTGCATTAAAGCGAATAACTTGGACATTGACTGTTTGGCCTACTTGTAATGCTTCAGAAGGATGATTGATGCGTTTCCATGCAATATCGGTAACATGTAAAAGACCGTCAACCCCACCGAGGTCCACAAAAGCACCATAATCGGTAATATTTTTTACAATCCCCTCTAGGACTTGGCCTTCAGTTAAGTTAGAGATTAGTTCTGTACGTTCTTCAGCGCGAGTTTCTTCTAAGACTGCGCGGCGGGAAACAACTATGTTGCCTCGAGCACGATCCATCTTGAGGATTTGAAATGGCTGCGGGTTTCCCATTAACGGGTTAACGTCACGAACTGGTCGAATGTCGACCTGGCTCCCAGGTAAAAAGGCTATCGCACCAGAAAGATCAACTGTAAATCCGCCTTTAACGCGGCCAAAAATAATGCCGTTAACCCGCTCTTCTGACTCAAATGCTTTCTCTAGAACGGTCCAAGATTCTTCACGTCGCGCTTTTTCGCGGCTAAGCATGACTGTTCCATCACGGCCCTCATATCGCTCGACAAAGACGTCTATTTTATCACCAACTTTTATGGACGTTTCATCCCCTGGCTCGGAAAACTCTTTTATGGAAATTGCGCCTTCAGATTTTAGACCAACGTCAATGATTACAATATCATTTTCGATGGTTAGAATTGTCCCATTTATGACACGTCCCTGGAGGCGATCTTCTTCTTTGAACGACTCCTCTAAAAGATCTGCAAAATTTTCATTTATTGAAGGGGGTAAAATTTCTTTTGATGAACCTAATTCAGGCATTTCTGGTATTCCTTATCTTTTTTGTTTACGGGCCGGCTGGTTGATTCCAGCGGTCTTGATTTAGAAAATTCGCGATCTCTTCTATGAGATCTGTGGGTTAAAATTAAATCCAAGACGCTAGCGAGGTTATATTTTACCTCTTTTGCGTGGATTTTTAGCAGTATCAAATCTTGAGAGATATAAAATTTAACGCTAAGTTAAAGACAGCGTCTGGATCTAATTTGCTCGTATCCAGTATTTGTGCATCCCGAGCAGGTAGTAGTGGTGACACTGACCTAATGCTATCTCTCTCGTCGCGATCAATAATATCCCGTAGAATGGCGCTACGTATAGCTTCCTTGCCTCGGTCTTGCAACTCTTTAAAACGTCTTTCTGCACGTATTTTGGAAGAGGCTGTGATGAACAGTTTAAATTCTGCTTTAGGACAAACTACCGTGCCAATATCGCGGCCATCTAATACTGCGCCTACCTTGCCATTAGGCGGATTTTTAGCAAAATTACGCTGGAAGTTTAGTAGAGTTTTTCTGACTTCGGGAATTGCGGAAATTTTTGATGCTGCTGTTCCTATTGCTTCATCGCGAAGCCCGTTCGTATCTAGGTCGTTGAGAGATAAAAATTGGGCGATTTCGATAGCAATTTTATTGTTCTCTGGATCTTTGGTTTCAAGCACTTTTTTAGCCACAGTTCTATAGATTAGACCTGTATCCAGCCTTGCCAAGTTAAAGTGTTCAGCTAATCTACGACTTAAGGTACCCTTACCAGCGGCGGCCGGGCCATCAACGGCAATAAGCATTATTATTTTAATTCCATATTCGCACCTAATTGGTTCATTAGATTAATAAAGCCAGGGAAGCTTGTTTCAATCGGGTCGCCATCATCAATGGTAATAGGGTTTTTGCTAACCAGTCCTAAAATTAGATAAGACATTGCAATCCGGTGGTCAAGCCGGCTTGCAATTGTTGCACCACCGTCTATGGGGTCACCACCTGTTCCGACAATAGTTAAAGAATTTGTGGTCGTTTTTGTCATAACGCCGCAGCTTTTTAGACCTTCGGCCATGGCTGTTAATCGATCAGATTCTTTAACTCTTAGTTCACCAACCCCTTTAAAAACACTAGTTCCTTGGGCAACGCTCGCGGCGATGCTAAGAATTGGGTATTCATCTATCATGCTCGGCACCCTGGTTGCAGGTATAGTTATCCCTTTTAGTTGTTTATATTTTATTTGGATATCGGCAACTTGTTCACTTGAATTTTCTCGCACTTTAAGTATTTTGAGATTTGCTCCCATTTCTTTTAAACTATCTAAAAGTCCTGTCCGCAGCGGGTTAATCCCAACGTTCTTAATTTTTAAATTGGAGCCAGGTGTTATTAGAGCCCCAACAATAAGGAACGCTGCTGATGAAATATCACCCGGAACAATTATTTTGCGTCCAGTTAATTCTGGCTGGCCAACCAGTGTAATTTTTCGAGAACCATTTCCGATATCCTCTGTACTGAGTTTAGCACCAAAATATGATAACATTCTTTCAGTATGGTCGCGACTGGGTCTAGGCTCAATTAAAACTGTGTGACCTGGAGCATTTAGGCCTGCTAATAAAACCGCTGACTTAACTTGGGCAGAAGCTACTTTAAGAGTTATATTGTTTGGTAATGCCTGATTGGTCCCACTAATTGTGATCGGAAGTTTATCCCCTGCTCTAACCACAAACTGGGCACCAATATTTCTCAAAGGATCTAATACTCGCTGCATTGGACGGGAGCTTAGTGAAGGATCACCAATTATTGTAGCTGTAATATTGTGACTAGCAATAATACCTATAATTAATCTGGCTGCGGTACCAGAGTTTCCAAGGTCAAGCACGTTATTAGGTTCGACTATGCCCCCAATTCCCCGGCCAAATATATGCCATAAATTTCCATCGGGACCGTCTGTTTGTCTTATGTCAGCACCTAATTGTCGCATAGCTTTAATAGTCGCTTTAACGTCTTCGCTTTCGAGTAAGCCGTGGATGATAGTTTCACCGATAGCTAGTGTTCCAATCATCAGGGCTCGGTGAGAAATTGACTTATCTCCTGGCACTGTGATTGAACCGTTTAGAGAGTTACTAGGGTTTGAGCAAATTAAAGTCACGGAATATCTCCAATATTATAGGCTCTCTAGCACTTTTGATCAGAGAGTGGTAGACCTCACCGAAAAAACATAAGTAATTATTTATCACTATTGAAATTTTAGATCACTTTATATGAAAGTTGGTTGACAGTGGAGTTTGAACATGTCACACGGCCTGCTTTGATTTTGGTTTCTGAAAATTATTTTATTTGAAGTAAAGAGGAGAATAAATTGGCCGTAAAAGATTTGGGGACAAAGTTGACCTGCCGGAGTTGTGAAGCGAAGTTTTATGATTTGAATAAGAAGAAGCCTGTGTGCCCTAAATGTGATAAAGACTATGTTGCGGTAAAAACACGAACGCGTAGGGCTGCGGCAAAGTCGGAAAAAACAAATGAAGTAATGGACTCAGAAAAAATCGAAAAACAAAATATTACTGAAACTGTTGCTGTTGCTGTTGCTGATGCTACTACAGAAGGTGAAAATAGTATATTGTCAGACGACAGTGTGGAAAATATTGATATGCCAGACGTTGAAGAAGCTGAAGAAGCTGAAGAAGATAATAGTACTTTGATAGAAGATACTTCAGATATTGGCGACGATGACGATGATATAGCCGGTGTGATTGTTAATAGTGATACTTCTCCTGAGATCGTTTAGGCAAAAAATCCATTAATGTTATGGTGGATGGGAGAATGATCTAAAGCACGGTGAAGGTACTGAGTTTTTAGAAACTTGCACTATTTTTGGTAGATTTGAGAATGGGGGTCCAAACGGACTATGCACTGAGGTTTTACCTGACGGTATTGAGTTTATAGAGTGTAATAATTAGATGGGGCCGTAGCTCAGTTGGGAGAGCGCTACAATGGCATTGTAGAGGTCATCGGTTCGATCCCGTTCGGCTCCACCAATCTTTTCAATGACTTAGATGTATAATGACTACCCGTTAAAACAGTCTTGTTACACTGTTGTCACAGCGGGGTTGTTAATTATGTCTTCTATCCGTAAGAGGGGATCAAAAAGGAACGTTCAGATCAGACGTTCAGGTCTCCCAAATCTATCAAGAACGTTTATCCTTAAAACAGATGCAGAAAAGTGGGCCACTGCCATGGAAGCTGCTCTCGATATTCTTCCCTCAATTCTCTAACCATTACCCCAACTCGATTCACGAGCTTTGAAGCTCTCTTGTGACCTTATTAAGGTGCTATTAGGTTAGGAATAATAAGTGTTATCGACGGAACAAAAACAAGAAGAGCAGCAACTGCCATAGCCATCAAGATAAACGGTAATACCGATGTAATGACTTCAGCCATTGTTGTTCCCGCTGGAGCAACGCCCTTTGCAACAAACAGCAGTAGCCCAAAAGGCGGCGTAGCGAGGCTGATTTCTAACATCATCAATGCCAATACGCCGAACCAAACCTGGGTTTGTTGCAAATCGCCTATTCCAAAATCAACAGCCGCGATAATCCCCATAAAGATCGGCATCGTGATCATCATCATGCTGACTTGATCCATAAAGCAACCAAGAAATAACAAGATTAGCATCATCATGAAGATAATGGTCAGTGGCGCCAGCTCCGCAGCCTCTACGACAGCAAGAAGCCCATCCGAAGCTTGGGAGAAAGCTAAAATCTGGGAAAAGGTGATTGAGCCGCATATGATGAATAAAGTCATTACTGTAAAACGAAGAGTTTGCTTAACAGATATTAAAAAAACCTCACGGCTCAACAAACCATAAGCTGCAACTGCAATCAGCGAAGCTACGGTTCCCAGCGCTGCCGATTCTGTTGGTGTAGCAATACCTGCAACGATGCTGCCAACAACAACGATAAAGATAGCTAGTAACGGCAAGACGTACTTGACTAAAGGCATTAACCTTTCGCGCCAGGTTAGTTCCGAAATATCGTAAGGTGGCGCAATAGAGGGATCCAAAGTGCAACGAATAATAATATACGCGAAAAACAAAAAAGCTAAAATTAACGCAGGAATAATCGAGGCTACCAATAAATCAGCTATTGAAATACGAGCCACACTACCAAGTAGGACCGCCAAAGCCGATGGCGGAATCAACATGGCTAATCCGCCAACAGCGACGATAGGGCCGATAGAAATCTCGGGTTTATAACCACGCTTATACATTTCAGGTAAAAGAGTACTTCCGAGCATAGCAGTATTAGCAATGGTCGAACCAGACAACGACGAAAAGGTAGTCCCACCTATTACGGCCACGAGTGATAAACGGCCCGGTACTTTAGCAATCAGTTTATCAATTGCATCAATCGCCCGCGCCGCCACACCCGAGTGGAACATTATTTCGCCCATAAAAATGAACAAAGGGATAGGCAATAAAGCAAAATTTTGAACGGAGTCTATAGCATTACGCATTAATTGGAGCAGCCCTTTTTCACCACCCATAAATATAAAAGCACCGATAATATTAATCGCGAAAAAGGCAAAAACCACCGGCATGCCAAGCAGCATAAAAACCACCAAACCACCAATTAATAACAGTAGAACCCAATACCATTCCATAACACTAAAACCCGACAGGCCGTTCATCACGCTTAGAAGAAGGGGCGAGAACTAATCGAACAAAAATAATCATCAAAATTAAAAAAACAGGTGGTGCAAAAATTAATATCCACCATTCTGGAAAAACAAAGGTTTCATGGACCATAGTTCCATTAGAAAATGACCGCCATAAAACACCAATTGAAGTAATAAAAAGAATAAGGCAAACAAGCCCAGCAATAATATTTGCAAGTCGCGCCATTATCTTTTTATTGCCAGGACTAAGCCTGCCCACAAGGATATCAACAGCTATATGCCCTTCCTCACGCAACACCCAAGGAGCCCCTAGGAAGGTAATTAAAAACAGCGAATACTCTGCCATATCTAAAGACCAAGGCATCGAAAACAATCGAAGATTACGTGCTGTAATATCTCCCACTATTAAAAGTACTAAAGCACAAACTAGAGTACCGGCTACCACCGCACATAAATCTATAATACAGTTTAGTATATCGAATTTTTTCTTCATTTCAGGCATACAAATCAAGGGGCGCACCCGTTGGCGCGCCCCAAATCCCCGATCATTCTATTTGCTTAGAAGTGGCCTAATTTTATTAATAAAAGCAGAATCCGCTTTTAACAAATCCGCCCAATACATGTCTTCTGCTTTCTTTGGGAAAGAAGCACCCATATCGACATATTTAATGCCGGCATCATCCTGAGGCTTTGTTTGTTTAGCCGCTTCAGTAGAACGCCATGATGGCCACTCACTTTCCAACCAAATCGCTTGATCCATCATACATTTACGCGCGGCACTCGACATACCATTGTATTTATCCTGGTTAGCGATGATGTTAACATTGGCACTAAAAAATCCAGGGCCGTGACGGTATTTAGTGTGTTTATCCCAACCAAAATATTTAATTCCCCAAAGCGGCCAACCATAACCGTCAACAGTTTTACGTTCGAGAGCTGTATAAACTTGGGGCGCCGCCATACGAAGAGGCTGAGCACCGAGAGATTTAAAAAAGCCATCATAAATTGCTACTGAGCGCAAACGAAAGCCTTCGAACCTTTTGTTAACAGCAGGCTTGTTTGTGTAGAGGTAAAACTTCACACCATTCAGAATATTGGTGAGATAAATGGCATTCATTTTTTTCTTATGCATTTCATTCATCATTTTCCAAGCGCCATTTTTACGCTGTTCGGCCGTTTCATTTTTCGACAATATCATGACATCCGCTACAGGCATTACGCCTTTATAATAATTAGGCGGGCCATAATGCAAATCAATGACACCATTTTTTAAAGCATTCCATTGCTCCATCGATTTAACAGCAGCTGGACCAACCACGCTTATTTTGAATTGTCCTGTACATTGTTTATTCGTATGTTTGACCCAATCTTTAAAGTATTTCACATACACTCCGCCCGGAAGAAAAGCAGCGGCCTTCAATTTGACTTCTGCAGTATGTCCGGATTCCGGCGAAACGGCCACAAATCCAACTGCCATCCCTAAGATGGTAAGTATCCTCATTTTCATATTTATCCCCTATTATTTTATTTGAAAAAATACAGTCGTATAATGATACATAATTAAATTATATTTGCACATCAAAATAAGTTAAAAATTCTAGCTTTTAAAAATTTCTTCAACCTACAGTTAGCTACCTTTTGAATTTAGAGCCTGAAGAACGTGGGCCATGGTAAATGGCTGTTTCCATACTTGTGCTCCAAGTGGTCGAATCGCATCATTAACCGCACACCAGACCGCAGCAGGCGCGCCCAGTGTCCCAGCTTCTCCGGCACCCTTAGCACCAAGCCCAGTTCCCGAGGCTGGCGTTTCGACATGAATAATATGAATATCCGGCATTTCGGATGCCAGTGGCACAGCGTAATCTGCCAATGATGCCGTAAGTAATTGCCCTGCGTCATCAAAGAGGCAATGTTCGTAAAGCGCAGCTCCTAGCCCCTGAACAATTCCGCCCCGTAATTGCTCATCGACCAACAAGGGGTTTACGATCTTACCACAATCTTCGGCAACCCAATGCTCAAGTAGTTTGATAGCGCCAGTACCAATGTCAACTTCGAGGTAACTCGCCTGGATCCCGTTCGCAATGAAATAAGGAAAATCACGCGGAACAAAATGACGTGTGACATTCATTTCAAAATCCACGCCCGGTGGTAGAGTGTCTTGACGAAAATGAACAATTCGTGATAACTCAGATAGATCCATTAAGCATTTGGAACCATCAAATATCTTACTATTCACGATGGTTAAGTTTTCAGGTAACTCCTGAGTTATTGCTGCAGCGACCGCTAATATTTTATTTCGTAAATCAATTGCAGCGAGCCGTGCCGCCTCTCCACCTATAGCTAAACCACGCGATGCCCAGGAGCCTCCCCCATATGGCGTTGCACCTCCGTCACCCGCTTCAACTGTAACATCATCGAAACCAATACCAAGTGTCCCAGCAATGACTTGTTGAAGCCCGGTCAACGTCCCCTGACCTTGATCTGTAACGCTGGTAGAACAATTAACCAAACCTGAGGGATTAAGGCGCAAGGAACATCCTTCCTGGGCACTAACACGCACCCCAGCAGGACCATATAGCCCCGCACCCACAGCTGTTTGCTCAACGAAAGTAGCCAAACCAATACCTCGATAAATACCGCGCTTTTGCGCTTCTTTTTGATCCTTGCGCAAACTTTCATAATTCATTTTGGCCAGTAACGCGGTCAGACATTCGTCTAGAGATACATTAGAAAATTCGAGGCCACCTGAGGCCTTCAATGGCATATCCACCGAGCGAAGGTGATTTCGTCGCCTAATTTCCGCTGGATCAAGGTTGAGTTTAGCCGCAGCTATATCCAAAAGTTGCTCAATGATAGAGCAGCCAATAGGTTGGCCGACCGCTCGATATGCACCGCAAGGTGTTTTATTTTGATACACAATCCTGACCCGACCTTTGAAAGCCGGCAAACGATATGGCGCACCAGTAAATTGAACGGCCTGAATACCGTCACCGACGCTGGTACGGGGATAGATCGAATAAGCCCCAATTGCCGACAATATATCGACTTCAACACCAAGGATTACTCCTTGCCCGGTGACAGCAAGCCGGCCACTAGCTGTCATCTCCCGAGAATGAATATCAGAGGCGAAAGATTCCTGACGGTCGACAATGTACTTTACCGGACGCCCCAATAGAACACTAGCTGCCACGGCTGCCATTTCATCGGGATAGGCGTGCAGCTTGAGCCCAAATGCGCCACCTACGTCTTTGGCAATAACTCGGACTTGATGTTCTGCCAACTCGAGGTGGCGTGCATAAACATCCTGCATTTGATATGGTGTCTGATGAGATTGATAAACAGTAAGTTGACGACCTGCAGGCTCAAAATCAGCCACAACCGAGCGTGTCTCAAGAGCAACGCCTGCCTGTCGCCCAAACTCAAAGGAATGTTCGACAATAACTTCGGCCTCTGCAAAAGCTGATTTAGTATCTCCCTCTTCAATAGGCATCGTCATGGCGAGATTAGTTTCAAGGTCGCGATGTACTATTGGCGTCCCAGTTGTCAGGGCGGCTACCGGATCAACCACCGCCGGTAATTCCTCCCACTCAATCTTCACCAATTCAGCTGCGTCTTCTGCTAATGCCCGACTTTCCGCAAGGACGGCGCAAACGCCCTCCCCTTGCCAAGCCACTTCTTCAAGCGCCAAGGCGTATTGTGGTGCCGAAATCATATTTGGAAGAAATTCTATCCCTGCAATAAAAGGTGAACATATTTCTGTAAGATCGCGGCCTGTAATAACCCGCACCACACCCTCCGCGTTTATTGCTTCTTTGATATCGATAGTCTTAATCAAAGCGTGGGCGTAAGGCGAGCGCACCAAAGCCATATGCACCATACGGGGCAACACAATATCATCGGTAAAGGTACCTCTTCCAGTTGCCAGACGAGACGCATCCCTGCGAGGTAATGAGACGCCAATAATTTGATCCGGCTCGCTCATATTCTCATTCTTCCTTCATCTTTTCGGCGAGTACCATTTCAACGGCGTCAATGATCGCGTGATAACCGGTGCAACGACAAATATTACCTGATAGCTCGTTCCGTATTTCCTGTCGACCGAGACATTTTCCTTCTGCTACTATTTCGGCGGCTGTCAACAATATGCCAGGCGTACAAAATCCGCATTGCAGGGCATTGCGGGCGACAAAGGCTGCAATTAACTCGGCCGCCTCTCCAGATTCAACAATGCCTTCGATAGTTTCAATTTCTGCACCCTCTGTCTGAGAAGCTAGCATTAGGCAACCACGTATGACCTGGCCATTTACACGCACCGAGCAAGCACCGCAAACGCCATGCTCGCAACCGATGTGACTTCCAGTAAGGCCGAGATCGGAACGTAAAAAATCAGTCAGATGCTGGCGTGGATCCACCAGTTTACTCACCACAGCTCCGTTAACACTCAGTTTGATGGGAAGCATTTCAGTCATTAGGCCACCCGCCTAAAAGATCTTCTAAGCTCCGCTCAACCAAAGTACGGGCTTGTATGCGTTTCGTTTTAGCATCTCCTTCTAGATCAGACATAGGATCTAGATCGTCAGCAACCGCTGTAGCAAGTTCCGCTACATCTTTACGGGACAACGACATCGAGGCCGCAATCTTCGAGACTTTGGGCCGTTCCTCGCAACCGAATACCACCAACCGCAATCCATCAAGTCCTATCGATCTGCGCTGGGCTGTCGCCGCTACGCCGACCAATGCGAAGTCACCATGACGGCGGCTCAATTCGTGAAAAGACCATGCATCGGTAGACATCTGAGCCGGCAATTCTATTCCAGTGATAAGTTCGTCAGACCGCCGATCCGTAGACATAACACCGAGAAAAAAATCTGCTGCTTTTACCCGCCGCTCTCCAGCACGGGATTGCAAAATCAATGTTGCGTCGAGGGCTACGGCACAAGCAGGCATTTCAGCGGCGGGATCCGCGTGGGCTAAACTACCGCCAAAAGTTCCTCGGTTACGTATCCCCCGATGGGCTACGTGTTTGATTGCACACCCGATGAGAGGCAGTTCTGCCGCTACCAACATTGAATTTTCTACTTCCACATGGCGCGTCGTAGCACCTATGTGCAACTGCTGATCACGGAGCAAAATACCACTCAGTTCAGAAATTGGATTTATATCTACGAGCACTGCCGGTTGAGCCAAACGCATATTCAACATTGGCATGAGACTTTGGCCGCCCGCCAAAACCAACCCTTCATCGCCGTACTCAGTGAAAGCGGCGTAAGCCTCGTCTCTACTTTCGGCACGTAAATATTTAAACGTCGGGGCCTTCATCCATCCTCACTTACTTGATTAACGCTAACTGCCTCGGACCAAGAGCTAGATGAACGCCCAAAACCGTTTACCGCATAATGCCAGGCACACCAAAAATATTTTTGTACTATCCGAACCATCCAATGAGAAGATTAAGTATCTAATTATGCCGAGTCTAGTTTCTTTTTTTTACGCTAGGGGGTGTGAGAGCTTGAGGGGGCTGGAATTGCACGAGAGGGTTGATATACTCTTTAGTCGGTCCAACAGGAGAAAAAATATGAATAAATTACGACATATTGCTATGCAGGTGCCTGATTTAGAAAAAGCGTCGCAATTCTACGAAAGCGTCTTTGGAATGGAGCGTGTAGGGGATGCTGAATCTCCTATCGGAAATGCCATTAGTCTCTCCGACGGAGTTATGAACTTAACTTTGCTTAATTTCCCTGACGGGAAAAGTGGCATGATTAATGGCCAAGAGTGGGCCGGTCTTCACCACATAGGATTTGTAGTTGAAGATAAAGAAGCTGTCGCCAAGAAGATCGAAGAATCTGGCGGTAAATACTTTATGGAATTGCCAGCCTATCCGGGGGTAGATGCCGAGTCAAAATACAAAGACGTTAATGGCTTGGTCTTTGATCTTTCAGAACATGATTGGAAGCTCTGAGGACAAACCCTATGAGAATAATTTCCGTTAAGGAGTCCACTATCCCTCTTGGGAGCGATAAAGAAAACGCTGCAATATCGTTCCAAGCTATGACTGCAAGTGCGGTGGTTGCCGAAATAGAAACCAGCCGTGGCCGTTTTAAGGGACTGGGATTTTCATCTTATGGCCGTTACGGCCACGGCGGCCTATTGCAAGAAAGATTCATACCGCGGTTGCTAAATATAACTGACGAAATCATTGGCGAGACTAGCATCCAGCAGATGGCCAACGTGTGGGACGTTCTTATGACCAATGAAAAAGAGGGCGGCCACGGCGAGCGCTCAGGCGCAGTTGGAGTATTAGAAACAGCTATTTGGGACGCCGTCGCTAAATCTGAGGATCTACCTTTATGGGCTTTATTGGAGAGGGACGTTGGGCACTCTGGTAGTAACGGCTTACCTGCTGGAAAGACTGCTATTTACGCAAGTGGCGGCCACTACCGTTCTGGCTCTTCAGATGCAGCCGAGGTGGAGGAAGAAGCTAAGCAAGGGCTGGACGCTGGATATGGGTGGTTCAAACTTAAGGTCGGGGGGGCAACCCAGGCAATTGATATGGCTCGGATCGAGGCTGCGGTTAAAGCGGTTGGAAGTCCAAATCTAATTGCTGTAGATGCGAACTGTGCCTATGGCGAAGACCAAGGAGCTACTCATCTCAGTGAGATTGATCAAATTGGTTTACGATGGATCGAGGAGCCTGTTAATCCTCTCGACTACCTAGCTCTCGCAGGTTGTTGCCAATCCGTCAAAACCCCTATTGCCACAGGAGAAAATATTTTCTCTCAGGCGGATAGTAGAAACTTACTCCATTATGGGGGACTTCGCGCCGGAAAAGATAATTTGCAAATGGACTTTGTCTTAGCATATGGCCTGACGGAATATTTACGAATGTTTGTCGATGCCGAGGCCCTTGGCTGGTCCCGGAAGGACTTTATGCCCCACGCTGGACATCAAGTCGCGCTCCACGCAGCGGCGGGACTGGGTCTGGGCGGGCATGAAACGGCCGCCGTTCTAGGCGGCCCATTCAGCGGTGTGTCAGATGATACTATGGTCGAAGACGGCGTCGCGAGCCTCGGTGATGCGCCAGGTGCTGGCATCGAAAACAAGCCAACACTCTTCAGGCTATTCCATGGTTTGCTTTAAAGAGGAACTGAAATGGCGGAGAATGTGCCCCCAGCCTCGATCAAATCTACTCGCTTTAGCTTGATCCCAAACCCGCCTTCACTTCGTTTCAGATGATGGGTGACTGCGCCACTGAGGCTGGTTGCTACATTATCCCGAACCTGTGTCATGATAAGCTTAGAACTTACCATCACTAGGCTATCCTCCTCACTTGCATTAATATTACCTATCAAGTGGATGGTGGCAGGTTTTGGTGTAACGGCGTAGGCACGAGGGTGAGACAATCGGCGCACTCGCAATTTTAACAGCGGCACGTCTTCTAGCATGATAGAGACCTGGCCCTTCATGTCAGTTTGCTCGGGGGAGGAAGGAACCCAGTAAAGAGCGTCATCCTCATACAATTCTAGCCAAGCTTCAAAATTTCCTTGATCTAGCAGATCTGCTTCATGGGTAAGAAAGCTGGATACTTCTTGAATCAGGCTCATGTGTCGGGGCTCATCCAATGACGCCAGGCCTTGGATTGCGTGCGTAATGGCAACTCGCTAGACGTCGTTGACTGCAATGCGTTGCCATTTTTTTGATCTGTCTTTATTCCACGACGACTATCGAGCCTATCTAAGCTACCTGTCTCCAGGCCGGCTTGTACCCGCCCAAAAATTTCCAAGTCATCTGAAAAAATCATAGACGCTGGAGAAACTAGCGTGCCTAAGAATCGAACGGCCCGGTAAAATATTTCATCTGGTGCGCCCTTAAGGCGGAAGCAATAACCCTTGATAATAGTTTCATTAACGGCAACAGGGTACACGACGCGGATCTGATGAAACTGAGCATTCACGTTTAAATTAGGCCAGACTAAATTATTAAACCTATCCATACCTAGAATTTTTGCTGCTTTTTCTTTACCGTGGGAAGCTTCCAATGCCTCCCTGTAAGTTTCAATTGCGGCATCCGACTGCTGAGGCGCAAGCAGTCCCGACTTGTAAAAGCCTCCCATAAAAGAGTGTCCTTGCGGCAAACCATTAAGCTCGATCGCATTCCAGTCCTTGGCTGTTAATCCATTGGACGCCATCATGCCTTTAGTTTGGCCTCGGTCCACTAATTCATCTTGTGGGGTGACACCACCTTCAGCCTGGCGGGCTGAGGTCACTGAAGATTCGTGGACGTAGCCAGGATGAACCGTATCATTAGCGTTCTCATGATGCAGCTTCCAATTTCCATGATAGCGAACCGAAAAGTGTCCGCCCTCCATAACAATTTCCCCGTCTGGCGAACGGTCAAGTAGATTGTCGATGGCTTCTGTCATACGTCCCAGAAAATCGTACAAGTTAGGTCCGGCAGTTGCCTTGCTCGCGAAGATAAATCCGCGATAAGATTCTACTCGTGCAGCCGATATTAAATGCAAAGCCTTATCCTTAATATCAAATGATCCAGGATAGCTTTCAATATCAGGGACTGCTTTCAACACACCATCAAGAGCAAAGCCCCAGGCATGATAAGGACAGACAAAGGATTTTGTGTTGCCCTGGGCAACAGCGCAGAGGCGCGTGCCACGGTGGGTGCAGTTGTTCGAAAGCACGCGGAGCGAGCTATCAGGCTGTCGCACTAGAAGTATTTCATCAACGCCCATTCGAGTACGTATAAAGTCGCCAGAGTTTGGTACTTGACTATCATGGCCTATAAAAATCCAAGCGCGACGAAAAATTTGATCCATCTCGAGTTCAAAAATGTCAGGGTCCGTATAGGCCCTAGCCTGCATTCCATCCACGCCGGCAATGTTATTTATCTCATCGATCGTAAGCATCGATAAAGTATAAATTTGCTTTCTCTCAGGTCAAGCCATATGAGTGGATTGAAGCCTATGCCTAAACTTTCAAGATCTTTGTATTGCAATGAAAAGAATTTAATAAAGCTCCTCGTTAAAAACCTTTTTATCATAGGAATTTTAAATACCATAAGTAATCAAATTTTTTGTTGTCTATTACGTCTCATAAGACAGATTATTTGTAGTGATACACCTATAATGACATTTGTCTCAGTGCAGCTTTTACTAATTCGCTATCCGCCCGTCCAAATTCATTAGTCACATCAAAATGATTTAAGCCTTCTAGTTTTATGGTCTGACAAGAATTACCGGCAGCTTGCCAAGCATCTGCATATGCTTGCCCTTGCCGTTGAAACTCATCTAACTCACCATCACCCCAACAGATAACAATCTCAGACCCTGTTTCAGGAATGTGTTTTAAAGGATTATTCCGATCTGTTTCCTCTTGATTGAGATTTAAGTAATCATTCCTGGCGCTTAACCGAACTGGCTCAAGGTCATACGGACCGCTGGCTAAAACCGCACCTTTGATAATATTTTCTGGCAACCCAAACTTCTTTTGCCAGTCTTCTGATAATAAATTTGCCGCTAGATGCGCGCCCGAAGATGCTCCCGATATAAATATTTTTTCGGGGTCTCCATTAAAAGAAGCTGCATTTCGCCACACCCATTTTATACCGGCGCGTATTTGGTCAACAATTTCACTGATTGAGTACTCAGGTACCAGACCAAAATTTAATGGAATAAAAGTTGCTCCAGCTGAAACAAAATGTGGGGCAGGATAACAAGCATGTTCTTTACTAAGCTGGCGCCATGCACCACCATGAATGTGAACATGAATGGGGGATTTTTTATTTACCGCTGGGAATATATCGAGTATCTCTACTTTTTCAGAACCATAAGAAACGTCTAACGTACAAGTTAATGACTCGCACACCTCTTTTCCTGACGTGGCCCAATACTCAAGGTAGGGTGTGATATCGGGAACCAAGGTAGCCTGATTATATTGGGCATTAAGCTCTTCCTGGGTGTAGTCTCTGTACACAAATAATTTTTTCATATTATTACTTTCTAATATCAAAATTTCAAACTGGTGGATCAGTCTCCAGACAAGGCTATACCATTACAATGGCATTGTAGAGGTCATCGGTTTGATCCCGTTCGGCTTTACCATTCTTTGCAATGACTTGATATACTGCAATTTTTTCTGAAGTAGCTTTCGTGCACTTTCGCAAGTTTGCGGGCCTCTTATTTTAAGCCCTGCATCTCAACAATTTGGTCGAGATAGTTTGTGTTAATATTTTGCAACCTATCATAATTAGATTTGAAAAATTTATACTTTTCTTCGTTTTCTTTCATTTCATCCTCTAATTCAGAAATTTTCTGACGCAATTTAGGAAACAAGGAAAGCATCATCTTATATTGATCTTCCATTTCTCTAGATAATCTTAGTTGCATCGGTAATGCCGCTATAAATTCCTCATCAATATTATCAGCAATTAATTGGTTATTATTTAATTCACCAGAAATTTTACCATTAGAATATAAATTCAATGCTCGTTGAATATTGAGTTTGATAATAAAATCTGAAACGTGAATTAAATCGGCCTCCCAAGTATACTTTCTCTCCGACATCATGACACTTTCGTAAATTGGAAGGTAGTCAATATTTGTATGATTGGAACTAAAAATTTCGGCAGCGGTACGAAGGAGGCTTTTTGAATACATATTGGCAGTTATCACATCCATATCCCGAAAGGTATTTTTCAGTGGAACTGGAGATACACTTAATATAATTTTGAAGTCACTGGCCAAGTTTCCAGCAAGTAAATCATAAATTTCTTCTAGTGAACTGAGAACCTCGGATAATTCCATTACATGAATTTCGTATCTAGCGTAATTTTTTGACTGGATCATATCCGGTGTAATACTATTGAGATATCTGCCCGTTTTTTTGTCGAAAATACATTCGATGAGGCCCAAAGTAATAACGATAATGCGGCATTTAGAAATCAAAGCCATATTATCGCGAACAAGTTTATTGGTCTCGATTACTTCATCAAGATTACCAGATCGAGGGGGATGAAGCATTGGATCGAACCATTCATCTCCTTCGCACTCAATTAAACATTCTTGAGGGTCTGGCATTTGATCTGGGCTGAGAGCCCATTTTAATCCATCTAAAATCGAAATTGGCGAGTACATATTTCTCAATTGATCTAAAGCAAATTTTTTAGGTATCTGGGAGTTGATTCTGAGGGGTATAACATCGAAACCATGATTTACCATATGGTTCTCAATATTCCGCGCAAAACAAGAACCTAATGTGAATATTTTATCATTTTGTTTAATCTCAAAGGATGCCGTATGTGAAGGTTGGCAAATAGGCTCCAATCTATTTGTTTCGGTGCGCTGGGGCCAATTAAAGTCAGGGTTTCGTTTAATTAAAGTACGTAGCCCCTCGTAGGGGATCTTTTCTATAGACATTTAAACGCATCCTTAAAAAATTAGAAGTCGAGCTGAGGTAAAAATCTGAAATAAATACAAAATAAACTCTAATACCATAAATTATTATTTTGAGTATTACCGCGTAATTTATATATTGGTTATTTTCATTACAAATAGGATTTTTACATTTTAATTCATTTTAAGCTAGGTGATTGAAGATGTTGGACAGAAATTACATTGCAAATTAATATTCTTTGGTTAGGAATAAATATAATATGTTTTTGAATAATTATTGGTATTGCGCTGCGCTACCCCATGAAGTGGGAACTAAACCCCTGCGTCGGGTGATTTGCAATGAGCCGGTAGTTTTATATCGTGACATTCAGGGAAATCCAGTCGCGTTGGAAGACAGGTGCTCGCATCGTCAGGCACCTTTGTCGACAGGAGACGTGCGGGGTAATAATATACAATGTGTTTACCACGGGTTTGTATTTGATGACGCAGGTAAATGTGTACATATTCCTCACCAAGGCAACATTCCTAGCCGGGCCCACATCCGCGCTTATCCGGCGGAGGAAAAGTGGGGATTTGTTTGGATTTGGCGGGGCGATGCAAAAAAAGCTGACGCTTCAAAAATTTCTCACCTCCCTTGGACCACCGATGCAAAACGTAGTCCAGTTTATGTTTATTTTCATGTGAAGGCAAATCATCAACTGGTGGCCGACAACTTATTAGATATTTCCCACGCTGATTATTTACATTCAAATACACTTGGCTCCAAATCAGGAATCATGGGAGGTCCTCAACCAGATAAAGTTGAATTTAGGACATGGCAGGAAAAAGATGAAATCCACAGTTTTAGGAAACTAACGAATGTTGAAGTGGCTAGTTTTCCCAAAAAGTGGGGTAACTTTACGTGCAATGTGGATCGCACTAATATTCAAATGTGGGAGGCGCCAAATACGGTTCATGTTCATCTCGAATTTGAAAACCATGAGAATAAGATACTCATTAACCATGATCATATAATGACCCCGGAAACGGAGACCACGTCCCACTATTTTATGGATTTTACCCGAAATTTTGGTATTGATGGCGACCAATATCCAACGGATGAAGATATTTACCACGAACAACATTCTGTCATTAGCGGCGATGATTTGCCGATGGTGGAGGCTCAACAAGAAAATATTAATCTTTGTAAGGGGGTTGTTGATGTTCCGGTCAAGGCCGATAAATTGATTAGCGCGGTGCATCGACATTTAGCGGATATGTATTTGGCACAAGATATTATTGTTCCCACTTACGTCCTTGTACGACGGTAATCGGAGAAACTCTATGCTTGAACTTTACTACCTCGAAGAAGCCGATTCGATTTGCTCTAACCGGGCTTTGATGACATTAGCAGAGAAGGGGATTGACGATTGGGTTCCTCGAAACCTGGTGCTGTTGAACCGAGACCAATTTAAACCAGGATACCTCAAACTCAATCCCAAGGCTCAGGTGCCGACACTTGTACATGATGGCAGGATTATTCGAGAATCTTCAATTATTTGTGATTATATTGATGATTTAACACCGGACCCGGCACTCAAACCTAAAGATCTAGTTGATAGATCCCATTTGCGAGAATGGATTAAAGACTCGGATGAATCTGGATATCAGGCCACGGCATCGCTTAATTTTGTTACTAAGTTTCGCTTAGAAATTCCTCGAGAACAGATGGAAGAACGCTGGAAAAAAGTGCCTGACATAGATCGCCTTCATCGCCAAAAATCCTGTGTATATGAAGGATTAGATTCTCCGTATGTGTTACGAGCTATTGGCGCTTGGGAACGAACTTTTAAAAAGATGGAAGAAACCCTTTCCGATGGGCGCCCCTGGATAATGGGTGACCAATTCACCTTGGTTGAAACCACCAATGCACCATTTATTAAGGTTCTAGAAATGTTGAGGTTATTACACTTGTGGTTGGATGGTCGGCCTAATGCTCAGCGTTGGTGGAAAAGTATAACCAGTCGCCCAAGTTATAAATCTTTGGAAGAATATTCTGGCCAAAGCGAGGATGATGAGGCCCCTCACGCCAAAGCTGGTGCAGCTGTAGCGGATAAAATCGAGGAGCTCCTAGGATACTATCGAGAAACTATACCGCAGCTATAAATTAAGCAGTGGTCTAAAACGAATGATTTTTTTAACTAGAACTGTTAAAAAGTAGTATCAATAATATTTTTTTAGGTTGGTCATTTTATCTGTTCAGATATTCCTGATGGTAGATCATAAAGGTCGTTGGGCAGATTATTTAAATATTCGATCACCCCATCACTTTTTACGACATCGGCATATTTTGCATGTAGATCTAGAAGAGTTATTGCGTGAGAAACATCAGAGCGATCAAAACAGCCATCTTCTATTACACTTACGTGAAAATTGTGACTGAATGCATCAACTGCCGTTGCCCGTATGCAACCAGACGTTGTCGTACCAGCTATAATGACCGTATCGGCTTTGAGTAAATTTAGATAACTCATTGTTGGGGCTTCGTGAAACGCACTAGGCTTTTGTTTCCAAACTACTATGTCCTGGGGTTTTGGGGTGATCTCGTCCATGATATCATTACCGTCTCGATTTGTCTTTGGTGCTGGTTCCGAATGTTCGAGATTTTCACCCCGTGGATTTTTCCATGACCAGCTTCCCCTGTCCCATTTATCAGTTCGACTGTAGCCCGTCGTATAAATAACTGGAATTTCTTTAATATGTGCAGTTTCGATCAGTTTAACGAGAATGGGTAGCGCATCCCAAGCTACTTCACCGCAAGAGAGCTTCCAACGTTTTATTGAGTCGAGAATTGGTTCGCGCCGGTCGCCACAAAAAGCATAATTCACGTCGATTACCATTAAGACAGGGCGTTCTCCAAAGCCAGCACTTTGACCAAATCCCGCAGCGTTGAAGACACCCTGATCTCGTTTTGAAATATACTTGTCCCAAATGCGTTCAGGCATAAAGCAACCCCTTCTTTCGGTATTGGAAAGCTTTTAGCATCATCACTTAATTTTCCATATAAAAAATATAGAATGTGCGTTTTAGGACTGTGAACCGCTAACAACCAAATAAGCTTTAAATATTGGCTTTTTCTTCTTTTCGGAGGGTATTACAAGTCATTGTCAGGCGCACTAGAGCGGCATTAACTTGGTCGCCTTTTGTTGCGTCTTTAAACTTAAATTCGACCTCTTCCTCAAGAGTTTTTTTAGAATTAGTACTCATATTATTAAATAGTTTTGATCTTAACTCTTCGTCTTTCTCGGTGGCTTTTATCAAGGCGACAATATCCTCGTGTTCGGCCGTTTGGATTAGTGTTTGCACACTTACATCGTCTGCTTGCTTTAGTCGATTGAAAAAATCAGCAGGACTAAATTTTGAATTTTCTCCTGTGTTGGCGTAGGCTTGGATTATCTCGATTAACAATCGTTTTAAATTGCTAGAGTCAAGCGTGACCATTGTGTCATCAAAAGACAACAGAAAATCACCATTTTCATCTTTTAAGGCCTGAACTTGCATATTACGTGACCATACCATAATTTATTGTCATTGGTAATCCAAAACATAGTTTACTCTATCATTTATTTCTAGACACGGTAATTATAATTAATTTGAATAGCAGGGCAAAATTATTAATGTTTGGAGTATAACGTGGTCTTCAAAGTTTATTATTAATGCTAGCTTTAAGGCGAATAAAAAAAATCGTGATACCTTTGTTTCTGCGCTTAAGTCATATGATATAAGTAAGTTAGGCGGTACACCTAAACAATAGGCTGTAGATTGAGGTGAGGGAAATTTTTTACTTCCGTCGAGAGGTTGGGTGAAAAGGACTTTATAAATGCTGGATTCGTTTAATTGTCTTTTTTGATAGTCGGCGTGTATTATCAGATGAGATATCGGCTGAGTTAGGTGTGGTCGATGTAATATCTGGCACGGGTATCTTTTGAATTTAATGTATAATTTAAGGAATTTTTTTATTAGAGTTTTTGGTCAAGACTTTCGATGATAAAACGAGTTCTCAAAACGTTACTGTCACTTTTTCTGCTTTTTGCAGTTGTTGGTTGTGCGCAGAGCTTATTTACAAAGTCTACTATCAATCTGCCGCCTTGCCCAGGTGATTACACTAGTGCGACCTGGTCTGATTGTTTTGGCACTGTCAGTCTGTTGGCAGAAAATCAATTGCAAGGAGATAAATATGCCGGTGAGTGGAAGGATGGTAAGTTTAACGGGCAAGGCACCTATTATTTTTTGGCGGAGAACGAGTTTAAAGGCGATCAGTATGTTGGCGAATGGAAAGACGGTGAATTTTTTGGTCTAGGTACGTATTACTTCCTGGCCGAGAACGAGTTTAAAGGGAATATCTATGTTGGTGAGGTTGTTGGAGGAAAGCCGAACGGTCAGGGCACCTATACTTTTAGTCCGCAATCAATTTTGGCAGGAGATACTTATATAGGTCAAGTTAAGGATGGAAAGCCCAATGGACAGGGGGTCTATACCTACGCTAACGGGAAGAAGTACGTTGGTGAGTTTCGTGATGGCTTAAAAACTGGAAAAGGTAAATTTACATATGAAAATTTAGCAGAATTTGCAGGGGATACTTACGTTGGTGAAGTTATGGATGGAGAACCTAATGGCCAGGGAACCTACGCCTGGGGTCCTTCGTCAGAATTTGCGGGAGATTTTTATGTAGGGGAATGGAGGAATGGTAAAAAAAATGGGCAGGGTATCTATACTATGGCTAACGGCAATAAATACGCTGGCGCGTTTAAAGATGGGAAACCCAATGGACGTGGCAATTATACCTATGGAAAGTCCTCTAAATTCACCGGGGATATTTATGAAGGTGAATTTAGGGATGGAATAAAGGATGGCCAAGGTGTCTATACTTTTGGTTCATCATCGAAGGCTGCCGGCGATGTTTATATAGGCAGGTGGCAAAATGGAAAACCTAAAGGACAGGGAACCCATACTTTTGCTAACGGGAATAAGTTTATAGGCGAATTTTGGGCTGGTAATAAGAATGGTCAAGGCATTTATATTTTTGGCCCTACGTCAAGATTTGCGGGAGATATATACGTAGGTGGAGTGAGAGAAGAAAAACCTAATGGCTATGGCACGTATATTTTTGGCTCCAGATCTTTACATGCTGGCGATATTTACGTTGGTCAATGGAAAAATGGTCAGAAAAATGGTTACGGAACATATACTTTTTCTGATGGTAAAGTGAGGGCAGGTATTTGGATTAATAATATTTTTTATTATGACGAGAGGCAGGCGGAACGATATTAAATGGAGTTTTCTATAGAGAAGTATCGGGCTTTGGGTCATAACTTAATTATTAATTGGTATACTCTTGGATGATTTCCATCAGGCTTTTAACCTCTGAAGTAAACTCTACGCCGATCCAGAGCCCAATTCCTACTCCTATCAATAATTTAATCATAATTTCTACAGTGACATTCTACTTTTGTTTAATTAAAGAAAGTTGTTTTTCAATTTTAGATTTAATTTTTAAAGAGCCGGGTTTTGTTGTTGATGCAAACCAGTCAATTATTTGACCCTTAGGCCCTATTAAAAATTTATGGAAATTCCATCGAGGTGTGCCAGTAAAGCCAACTTGTTTATTTGCCCATTTGTAAAAAGGATGTGCTTTTGGGCCCTTTACATGGGAACGTGTAGTCATCGGAAAATTAATATTAAAATTTACTTCACAAAAATTCTTAATTTTTTTATCAGAGCCCAATTCTTGATTCCCAAAGTCGCCCGAAGGAACTCCAATTACGACGAGACCTTTGTTTTTATATTGGTCCCATAAATTTTGGAGGGCTGTGTACTGAGGCGTAAAGCCGCACCGTGAGGCTGTATTTACAACTAACAAAACTTTATTTGTATATTTTGATAGTTTTAGCTCCTCGCCATCAATCGATTTAAATTGAAATTCGTGGGCATTAATGGAAGTTGTATTAGAATGAACTTCTGTTGTGATGGTCATAAGAAAAAAAGCCAATAAAAATTTATACATTAAATCTGCATTCCCGGTAAGAAATTTTAATTATGGGCCCATTAACTTGGGGCCATCCTGTTGCCAGCGTCGTTAGCCTGAAAGTCTAGTTCTATTTTTACACCATTCGGATCGAACAAAAAAATCTGATATCTACTGTTTGTGTCTACCCTACGTTCCGTATAGTCAACACCTAAAGAATCTAACTTTGCCAGCATTTTTGTTAATCCGGTACTATTAAATGCAATGTGGTCAATGAGACCGCTACCTGTTTCTTGCTGATAGTCGACTTTTCCAATATAGGACTCTATTTTGTTATCTGGGCTTCGTTCAGCCGCGTGAATTATAGGCTGATCTCCTAAATATAGCCAATGGACTGGTACATCAAAATCAGGCGTGGGGCCGGGTTTGATGCCTAATACTTTACTATACCACTCAACCGTTTTTTCTAGGTCTTTTGTAAATAAAAGGTAGTGATCAAAGGAGATCGATATTTCTTCCTCGTTCATTTTATTCCTCGTGGTCACTGATAATTGAAATCGAATTTTTTCTTTCTAAACATTATTCGCTTATAACACTACATCGATTTATTTAAAAGTTCCCCGCTAATTAACTCTTTATAATAATAAATAATTTAAACTGCTATGGATATTATATTTTACCTCATTTGACTGTTTTCTTGTGATTTAATTACGGACGCTACGCCATCCCAAATTAAATTCAACAATTTTTCTCTACGCACATCAGTCTCTTTAGCAACAATCACCAACGGCTTTAAAAAATAGCGCTCGCTCTCAGCACAGG
>DUBF01000167.1 GCA_012960465.1 Rhodospirillales bacterium
GCTTGCCGCACCGAGTCTGACCCTATTGGTTTATTTTCCAGGTCATCAAGTATTTGTTCTTCACTCCAGCCATAGTCACGTAAGGCTTTAATATAGTTATTTAAAATTATTGACCCTGTTTGAGGGTTCCAGTAATTAAACCGATTCCTACAAATACCTTTTATATAGGAAGCTTTTTGATCAACTGGTGGATTATTTTTATTAGCAAGAATACCACCAACTTTTTTCAAGAATTCTTCTACACTTTCTTGAATTAGATTGGCATCATTGTCATAGCTAAGATATTTAGATGCGGATAAATCAATTGACTCTAAAATATCTGCCAACTGATATTTCTTAGTAAGCGGAGGGATTTTCTTTTTTCCAGTGTCATTTAGTGAGAAGTTTTCAATCTTATCCTCAATGTAGCTGACTACCATGTCATCTGTATCATTTTTTAAACTATCAAGCTCCTTCCTCCAGCCAAACATGAGTTGGATTTGCTCTCTCCTCTCTTGTAATAGTTCTAGTTGCTGTCTTTGCTTTAATACAACGGAATCATCACTAAGCTCTGTGTTGGTTTTTCCACGATTACAGTCATAGCAACTTGTAACTAGGTTTAGCAGTTCATTACTTCCACCCTTGGATACTGGCTCAATATGATCCACTTCAAGAATCACGTTGGGAGCAACTTTACCGCAATATTGGCAGGTAAAACTATCTCTTTTAAAAATCTCAAACCGAAGTTTTTTACTTAATGGCTTCCTGCTACTCATACTTTCCTATTCGACACAAAAAGATAACGCTTAGCATCACCGGATGACAAAAGTGGTGTAGCTGTAGCGTAGCGAAAGCCGCGCCACTTTTGGCAGTCCGAGTGTATGCTTTTGTTAGGCTTTTTCCTATAAATAGCCATTGTCTTTGAGCATTTCAACAGCGTAATTAAGCTTTTTTGATTCATGTTCTGCTAGTGATTTTAGCTTGCTACCTAAACTACTAACTTTATCTGGATGATATTCCATCATTTTCTTTCTATATGCATTTTTTATTTCTTGCCTACCAGCATTTTCTTGAAGACCTAACAACGCGAAACAATCATAAATTGATGTTATTGAATCATTATCATGAATGGCGTCATCTGCCGATATGGACTCAATGTATAAATGACCTTTATTATCCGCATATAACGTAAATTTTGAACCACAACTTTTGCATTTACCTACGCCACTAGGTAGCGGAAGAGATGCTCTTATTTTTTGTTTGCACGAAGGACATGAGAAAATTCTATTATTTTGCACTCCTTCTGTTTTTTCTTGTGACTCGCTATCCCGACTCCCATTTTTCTTATTTGTATAGTCTTGATATGATGAGGAATTATCATCGTCATATTCATCTTTCGTGTACGTTGATCTCACCTCCTCATATGTTAATAGCTCTTTGCCGCAATGTTGACAAACAACTTGTCTGGTAAAAAACATCCAAAGCAAAAGAAGCCCTGTTGCGAAGAATAGAACTGGGACAAAGAACGAAATTATTAAAGCCCCCCAGAATATACCCCCAATAAATGACGCTATACCCCAATTTAATTCAGGGCGACCAATATTTCCACAGTGAATACATCTGCGTTTAGTTTGCAAAGCCAACATGGTATTTTCTATTTCATCCGTTTAAAAAGCTAACGCTCGGCTCAGTCGCGTTCAACTCAGAGCGCAGCGGCGAGTTGAGCGTCGAACTGCAGCCGCTTGTTATGCATTAATGTAAACGAGTGACACCGACTGATTTATCAATGCCATCAACTTTTATTTTGTAGCTACCGCCTTGTTTATATATAAGTACTTTGGGCATAAAAGAATAATGATAGTGATACCAATACTCAGATTGTTGCCAAATTTGACCATTCATTAATTTTATAATTGTTTCACCCTCAAACCCTTCAAAATCACCATCTATCTGGCTTTCAATTGTAGTTGCACTGGAGGGAGATTCATTCTCTTTCTGACCTGCTGAAGAAATCATTTCAACATTTAGTGATTTATCACCAACGATCAATTTGCCTTTGCCTGGACAGATTACAACACTAGGGTGATATTCATATAAATACTCATACTCGTATTTAACCTCCCACATGGAACCGTCATCAAGTTTAAATATTTCCCCATCATTTCCCATAAATGGTGATGGACTAAGAATTGACGATTGAAAACATCCTTGAGCAAACGAATTTATTGGCAATAACACTAAAGCCCCAAAAAATACTTTTGATATTAGTAGCTTTTTAAATTCCATGAATACTCCCTCTGGTGCATAACTATTACTTACCAGGCAAATTCGCCCTAATAACCTGATATTACCTTACTATTCAGGCAAATCTTCCTATCTAT
>DUBF01000168.1:0-9125 GCA_012960465.1 Rhodospirillales bacterium
TACTTATTATAAAACATCTGAATATGTATACAGAATAAATAATATAATGTATTATATGTTAAAGTTACATATATTATTTTTTTTGATGTATACGTGCTATCAGGAATATTTTTACTGAACTCATTTATGAAAAATTACCAAAAACGGGTTCACAGATTGCTCGTAAAACTTGTGAGCCCATTGGTGGTCTGACTAGTTTAGTTAATGGTGATGGAGGTTAAGTAGTGTTAGGAGATCAAGACCGTATTTTTACTAATATCTATGGACTTCATGATGCCTTTTTAGCTGGTTCAAAATCTCGTGGCGATTGGGATGGTACTAAAGAGATTTTGGCTAAAGGCCGTGAGTGGGTTATTGAGAATATAAAGGAATCTGGCTTAAGGGGCCGCGGAGGTGCTGGATTTAGTACTGGTCTAAAATGGTCATTCATGCCGAAAGCGTCGGATGGTAGACCGCATTATCTAGTTGTAAATGGGGACGAAGGTGAACCCGGTACTTGTAAAGACCGAGAAATTATGCGGCATGAACCTCACAAATTAATTGAAGGTTGTTTGATTGCGGGCTTCGCAATCGGTGCAAATACAGCATACATTTATGTGAGGGGTGAGTTCTATAGGGAAACAGAGGCTTTGCAACGCGCCCTAAATGAAGCATACGACGCTGGTCTGGTTGGAAAAAATGCTTGTGGTTCGGGCTATGACTTTGAGTGCTATATTCACCGTGGTATGGGTGCCTATATATGTGGCGAAGAAACGGCTTTAATTGAGAGCCTTGAGGGTAAAAAAGGTCAACCTAGGTTGAAGCCGCCATTCCCGGCAAATGCTGGTCTTTATGGTTGTCCCTCGACCGTAAATAATGTGGAGTCGATCGCCGTTACTCCGACAATTTTGCGTCGTGGGGCTAGTTGGTTCGCAGGATTTGGTCGTGCCAATAACACAGGAACAAAACTGTTCAACATCTCGGGCCACGTTGCACAACCATGTACAGTTGAAGAAGAAATGGGTATCCCACTTAAGGACCTAATTGAAAAACATGCTGGAGGCGTTCAAGGTGGTTGGAAAAATCTACAAGCGATTATTCCCGGAGGTGCATCGGTGCCATGCCTTCCAAAAGCTATATGTGATTCAGTATTAATGGATTTTGATTCCTTGCGTGAACATCAGTCTGGTCTCGGAACTGCTGCTGTTATGGTGATGGATAAGTCAACCGATATTGTGGCAGCAATTGCGCGGCTTTCGGCATTCTACAAACACGAAAGTTGTGGGCAATGTACCCCATGCAGAGAAGGTACAGGCTGGATATCTCGGATGATGGTGCGGATGGTGGCAGGTAGTGCCTCCGAGGATGAAATTGATCTGCTTGAACAGGTGACCCGCCAAATTGAAGGACATACCATCTGTGCGTTAGGTGATGCTGCTGCGTGGCCGGTGCAGGGTTTGATCAGACACTTTCGATCAGAGTTAGAGGTTCGAATTGATGAAGCTAAGAAGAATGCAGTAGCTTAAGGTGGTATATAAATGCCAAAGCTAACAATTGACGGGATCGAGGTAGAAGTAGAAGACGGCCTTACCGTTTTACAAGCCTGTGAAATTGCTGGTCAAGAAATTCCGCGGTTTTGTTATCATGAACGGCTTTCCATTGCTGGCAATTGTCGAATGTGCCTTGTGGAGATGGAGCGGGCACCTAAGCCAATAGCATCATGTGCCATGCCTGTAGGCGAGGGCATGGTAATCACTACAAATTCAGATACTATTGTTAACGCGCGTAAAGGCGTAATGGAATTTTTGCTAATAAATCACCCGCTTGATTGCCCGATTTGTGATCAGGGTGGAGAGTGTGATCTGCAGGATCAAGCATTAAGTTTCGGTGGAGATAGGTCTCGCTATGCTGAGACTAAACGTGCGGTTAAAGATAAGGATTTAGGACCTCTTGTATCAACGGTGATGACCCGTTGTATTCACTGTACTCGATGTATACGTTTTGCAACAGAGATTGCGGGTGTTCCTGAGCTAGGGGCTACCGGACGTGGTGAGCACATGGAGGTAGGAACATATGTTGAGAAGACACTTTCCTCCGAGTTATCGGCTAATATCATAGATTTATGCCCTGTTGGTGCGCTTACGTCGAAACCTTATGCTTTCAACGCACGATCATGGGAGTTAAAGAAAACAGAAAGCATAGATGTTATGGATGCACTCGGATCGAATATCCGAATTGATACTCGTGGAACGGAAGTTTTGCGTGTCATTCCGCGTAATAATAATGATGTGAATGAAGAGTGGATTTCAGATAAGACGCGTTTCGCCTGTGATGGCCTTCGCCGTCAGCGGTTAGACCGACCTTTTGTGCGTAAGAATGGTAAACTAGAAGCATGCAGTTGGACTACGGCTTTCAAGGCGATCGCCAAAAAAATTAACGGCATAGATGGCAAAAAAATTGCCGCAATTGCTGGTGATCAAGCTGACTGTGAATCTATGTATGCACTTAAATCACTTTTAACAAAACTGGGGTCTTCGAATGTTGAGTGTCGGCAAGATGGGTCCAAGGTCGGTAAAGGGTCTAGATCGGGCTATCTTTTCAACTCAACAATTGTTGGACTTGAAAAAACAGATGCAATTTTAATTGTTGGTTCTAATCCTCGCATAGAAAGTCCTGTCCTAAATGCTAGAATTCGTAAAAGATTTTTGCAGGGTGGGTTAAAGGTGGCTTTGATTGGAGAACAAGTAGATTTGACGTACAATTACAGGTATCTTGGTGATGGTCCAGACACGCTATTAGATGTTGTCTCTGGTTCAAACAAATTTTTTAAAGTTCTTAAAAAAGCAAAATATCCAATGATTATATTAGGATCTAGTGCTTTGAGTCGCGTAGATGGTGAAGCTGTTTTGGGCTCTGCCCGAAAAATAGCTGAAGACACCGGCATGATTTTAGAAGAATGGAACGGATTTAATGTTCTTCATACTGCGGCATCTCGCGTCGGCGGACTTGATCTCGGTTTTGTACCCGAGCAAAATTTGGTATTCAATGAAATCAATATTTTTTTTCTACTTGGTGCTGATGAAATTGACATGAAAACTCTTGGTGATGGATTTTCTATTTATATTGGCCACCATGGTGATGCCGGTGCACATCGTGCGGATGTTATATTACCAGGTGCGGCTTATACGGAAAAAAATGCGACCTACATAAATCTAGAGGGCCGCGCCCAACGGACACAGTTAGCTACATTTCCCGTAGGGGAAGCCAGAGAGGATTGGACAATTATACGGGCGTTATCAACTGAACTTGGAGTGACATTACCTTTTGACACTCTCGAAGATTTAAGATTGGAAATGGTTAAAAATACCCCATCTCTTGATAAAATTGATAAAGTTACGCCGGCTGAGTGGGGTGTATTTGGGAATAATGGGCCAATGACGACCGATTGTTTTATAAATTCTATACAGAATTTTTTTATGACTGATCCAATTAGCCGTGCGTCATTGACAATGGCGGCTTGCACAAAAGAAAAGCTTAAGGATAAGGCAATAATGACAAATTATGACTGAAATGTGGGGACCTCATGTTTGGCCTTTTTTTTTAATACTTATGCAAGCTATTGGGATTATTGTCCCCTTGTTGTTTGGCGTTGCATACCTCACTTATGTTGAGCGTAAAGTGATTGCTGCGATGCATTTGCGGCGCGGTCCGAATGTGGTTGGACCATTTGGTTTATTACAACCATTGGCCGACGGCCTTAAAATGTTCTTCAAAGAAACCATAATACCATCTGGAGCTAATCGCGCTGTTTTCGTTATGGCTCCGATGATTACGTTTTCTTTAGCTTTGGTGGCTTGGGCCGTGATACCGTTTGGCGATGGTTTGGCTGTTGCCAACATCAATGTTGGAATTTTATATCTTCTTGCAATTTCTTCACTTGGTGTATACGGGATCTTAATGGCGGGTTGGGCTAGTAATTCGAAATATGCGTTTTTAGGTGCAATCCGCTCGGCGGCTCAAATGGTATCGTATGAAGTATCTATGGGTTTTATTATTATTACTGTATTATTGATAGCTGGATCATTAAATCTATCGGATATTGTGAATGCACAAAAAGAAAGTGTTTGGTTTATAGTTCCATTATTCCCGATGTTTGTTATTTTCTTTATTTCGACTTTAGCTGAAACGAATCGACACCCCTTTGATTTACCTGAAGCCGAGGCCGAACTCGTTGCAGGTTACAATGTTGAGTATTCGGCAACAATGTTTGCGCTGTTTTTCCTTGGGGAATACGCCAATATGATTTTGATGTGTTCGATGACAACAATTTTATTTTTGGGTGGTTGGTTGCCGCCAATTGATATTGCGCCATTTAATTGGCTTCCAGGGCCACTTTGGTTTATTATTAAAATTTGCGGTTTGCTTTTTATTTTTATTTGGATCCGGGCAACCTTTCCGCGATATCGCTACGATCAACTCATGAGGCTGGGTTGGAAGGTTTTTCTTCCTATTTCATTAGCTTCAGTAGTTTTAGTCGCTGGTACTGTGCTGACATTCGATATTGCACCATTAAGACATTTAGCATCCAATTAGGAATAGGAGAGGACTAATTATGGGCGTTCTTGACAGAGGTTTTAAATCAATTTTCCTTGCCGAGCTCTTCTCAGGAATGGCGCTAACCCTAAAGTATTTTTTTAAGCCCAAAGTGACACTGAATTATCCTTATGAAAAGGGAGCACTAAGTCCTCGATTTAGAGGCGAACATGCCTTAAGGCGTTATCCTAATGGAGAGGAACGTTGTATAGCTTGCAAGCTATGTGAGGCGGTTTGTCCTGCTCAAGCTATTACTATTGAGGCTGAACCACGTGATGATGGTAGCCGTCGGACGACACGCTATGACATTGATATGGTAAAATGTATTTATTGTGGCTACTGCGAAGAATCTTGCCCAGTTGATGCAATCGTTGAAGGCCCAAATTTTGAGTTTGCTACCGAAACTCGAGCGGAATTGCTCTATAATAAAGATAAGCTTCTCGATAATGGGGATCGATGGGAAATAGAGCTTGCTGCTCGGTTGGAATTAACTGCGCCATATAGATAAGGAGTTTAGGGATGATTTTTCTAGCGTTGGCCTTCTATATGTTTGCTTTCATAGCAGTGATAGCGGCTATAGTTGTGATATCAACTCGCAATCCTGTACACTCAGTATTATTTTTAATTTTAGTCTTTTTTAATTCAGCCGGATTATTTGTTCTGTTGGGTGCTGAGTTTTTAGCTATGATCTTAGTCGTAGTCTATGTTGGTGCTGTAGCTGTTTTGTTTATGTTCGTTGTGATGATGCTTGATGTCAGCATAGCAGAAGTGCGTGGTGGATTTTTACACTATCTACCTCTTGGTGCATTGATCGGTTTCATCTTGGTGATGGAACTAGGAGTGATTGCTGGTGGCTGGACTTTCGCACCTGACGTTGAAAGAAATTTTATCGCACAACCGATGGGATCTACGGTTACTAATACCGAGGCTATGGGCAATATCATTTATACTCATTATGCTTACTATTTTCAAACTGCCGGTTTTATTCTTTTGGTGGCTATGATAGGTGCAATTGTATTAACCCATCGAACACGAACCGGTGTTCTTAAACAAAATGTGGGTGATCAACTTGCTCGAAATCCCAGTAATACGATTGAAATAAAAAAGATATCTTCAGGGAGTGGGGTTTGATGCTTGAAATTGGTTTGTCCCATTATTTAATTCTCGCTTCGATACTTTTTACAATTGGTATATTCGGTATTTTTCTTAATCGCAAAAATGTCATAATTATTTTGATGTCAATAGAGCTGATTTTGCTCTCGGTAAATGTTAACTTTGTTGCCTTTTCTTCTTACCTAGGCGATATATTTGGTCAAGTATTCGCGCTGTTTATTTTGACAGTTGCTGCTGGTGAGGCGGCTATCGGGCTGGCAATATTGGTCGTTTATTTCCGAAATCGGGGCAACATTTCTGTTGAAAACATTAACGCAATGAAGGGTTAGCGGTAAATGTATGTAGCTGCTATCTTTTTACCGTTAGTTGGTAGCCTTGTTGCTGGGGCACTCGCTTTTGTCAACCATGCGTCGGCACAAAATGAGAGTCGGAAAACCAAAAGTCGTATAGATTTAATTGTCCAAATTGTTACCTGTGGTTTAATGTTATTAGCCGCGGTAGCTGCGATTTTAGTTCTTTTTACGGTTGTTGTTTATGGACAAGACCCCAGCCTTGAACTCTTTACGTGGGTTGAGTCAAGCTCGCTTAAATTTTCGTGGGCCCTGAAGGGTGATACCCTTTCCGTGTTAATGGTCTCAATGGTCACAGTGGTCTCATCCATGATTCACGTTTATTCAATTGGCTATATGGCCCATGATAAATCCATCCCTCGGTTTATGTCATATCTGAGTTTATTTACCTTTTTTATGTTGATGCTAGTTTCTTCGGATAACCTTGTTCAAATGTTTTTTGGTTGGGAAGGGGTAGGGCTAGCTTCATACCTGCTAATTGGTTTTTGGCATGATCGTGCAGCAGCTAATGCTGCAGCTATTAAGGCCTTTGTTGTTAACCGCATCGGTGACTTTGGCTTTGCTTTAGGAATATTTGCGATATTTTTTCTATTCGATAGTGTAAGTTTTGATACAATTTTTAGGTTGGCTGCCGAAAAGTCAGCCGTAACTATAAATATTTTTTCTAATGATATACATGCACTAACAATAATTTGTTTACTATTATTTGTTGGCGCTATGGGTAAATCCGCGCAACTAGGTTTGCACGTTTGGTTGCCCGACGCTATGGAGGGGCCCACGCCTGTCTCCGCACTCATTCATGCAGCAACAATGGTAACCGCAGGGGTTTTTATGGTTGTTCGTTTGTCACCCTTGTTTGAATATTCAGAAACAGCGCTAGCTGTCGTAACTTTGGTGGGAGCTTCGACCGCCATCTTCGCCGCAACTGTTGCCTGTGTGCAAAATGATATTAAGCGGGTCATTGCTTACTCTACATGTTCACAGCTTGGTTATATGTTTTTTGCTTTGGGTGTGTCAGCTTATTCTGCTGGCATGTTTCATTTAATTACTCATGCTTTTTTTAAATCTCTTTTGTTCTTAAGTGCAGGATCCGTTATTCATGCGATGTCTGACGAACAAGATATGCGTAAAATGGGGGGTCTTTTTAAATTAATTCCAGTTACTTATGTCTTTATGTGGATTGGTAGTTTAGCACTTGCCGGCATTTGGCCATTCTCTGGGTATTTCTCCAAAGATATAATCCTTGAAGCAACTTGGGCGGCAAATACGGGTGTTGGTCAATATGCTTTTTGGCTAGGTATTGCAGCAGCCTTTCTGACCGCTTTCTATTCGTGGCGTCTCATTATTTTAACCTTTCATGGTGCGTCGCACGCAGATGAAACGACCCTAGCTCATGTAAACGAGTCACCTCGAATTATGATACTACCTTTATGCTTTCTTGCGTTAGGCGCTTTATTTGTTGGTGTGTTTTCCAGCGATTATTTCGTAGGTGAATATGCGGTTGAGTTTTGGAAAAATTCAATCTTCGTTCTGGATAACCATCGGGCGCTTAATAATGCACATCTTGTTCCGATTTGGGTCAAGTTTTTACCGCTTTGTGTCGGAGTTGCTGGAATAGCTTTAGCGTATCTGATGTATATGTTTGCCCCCGGGTTACCTGGGGCACTTTCATCGGGCTTTCAACTAACACACAAGTTTTTGCTAAATAAATGGTATTTCGATGAATTATACGACAAAATTTTTATTAAACCGGCTTTTAGTCTAGGTCGTAATCTATGGAAAGCAATCGATGACTTATTAATTGATGGGGTAGGGCCGGATGGTATTGCGGCGGCTGTTCGTATAATTGCCCGGCGTGCTGGAGCAATACAAAGTGGCTATTTGTACCACTATGCTTTTGTAATGTTATTGGGTGTTGCAGCCTTTATCACCTGGTTTTTGGTGAGGGGTTACAGTTGATGAATAATTTTTCTTGGTTATCTGTTATAACATTTGCCCCACTTGTCGGTGTTTTTTTTATTTTACTTATTAGGGGTGATGAAGAGATAACGGCTCGTAATGCTCGTGGTATTGCACTTTGGACATCGGTCGTTACGTTTATAGTTTCTCTTGGTATCTGGATTAATTTTGATAATTCATCGATAGGATTTCAATTTGTTGAAAAAGTAGTTTGGGTTCCAAGTTTAGATTTAGCCTATCATATGGGTGTTGATGGAATTTCAGTGTTCTTTGTAATTCTTTCAACACTTTTGACCGTTGTTTGCATCCTAGCAAGTTGGGTGGCCATAACAGATCGCGTTAAGGAATTTATGATTGCATTTTTAGTTTTAGAAACGCTGATGGTAGGCATGTTCTCAGCACTTGATTTGATTCTTTTCTATGTCTTCTTCGAAGGCGTGTTAATTCCTATGTTCATAATAATTGGTGTCTGGGGTGGGCCGCGGCGCAACTACGCTGCATACAAACTTTTCCTTTATACGTTAACCGGTTCTGTACTTATGTTAATTGCAATATTAACTATGATGTCTCACGCCGGCACTTCGGATATGACAATCTTATTAAAATTCAACTTTCCGGCAAAATTGCAAACTTGGCTTTGGCTGGCATTTTTTGCTTCATTCGCAGTTAAAGTGCCTATGTGGCCTGTGCATACTTGGTTACCAGATGCTCACGTTGAGGCGCCAACCGCTGGGTCGGTTATTTTAGCAGGTGTGTTACTAAAATTTGGTGGTTATGGATTTTTACGGTTTTCGCTACCTATGTTTCCGCTTGCTTCTGCTGACTTCACGCCGTTCATTTTTACACTTAGCGTGGTAGCTATTATTTATACATCTCTAATAGCTCTTGCTCAGGAGGATATGAAAAAACTAATTGCTTATTCTTCCGTTGCACATATGGGTTTTGTCACTATCGGAGCATTTAGTGCAAACTTTCAGGGTATAGAAGGTGCTATTATTCAGATGCTTAGTCACGGTGTTGTTTCTGCGGCGCTTTTTTTGATCGTTGGAGTAGTTTACTAATACTATAACATGAATCGAGTACCAACACATTAACATGATTTTTCTCAATTCTTTATGTCAAACATTTTAT
>DUBF01000168.1:9135-13921 GCA_012960465.1 Rhodospirillales bacterium
GCTTTTCCTGATCGTTGGAGTAGTTTACGATAGAGTACATAGCCGGGAAATCAATGACTACGGTGGCCTTGTGGGGCGAATGCCTAAATATGCATTGATTTTTATGATATTTATGTTGGCATCAATTGGTTTGCCAGGTACGAGTGGATTTATTGGAGAGTTTCTTGTTCTGGTTGGAGCGTTTAAGGCTAATACCTGGGTAGCTTCTTTTGCTACAATGGGTTTAGTATTGGGGGCTGCTTATATGTTGTATCTTTATCGTCGAGTTATTTTTGGGGTACTTTCAAAAGAAAATTTAAAAACAATTATGGACGTTAATGCGCGTGAGATTGCTATATTTGCTCCATTAATTTTAGTTGTAATTATTATGGGTATCTACCCTTCTTTATTTCTAGATGTTATGCATGTTTCGGTGGAAAATCTTATTGATCGTTATCAAAGTGCACTTGCAAATGCACAATACGTCTCCGTAGTTTGGCGTTAAGAGAGGACCGTAACTTATGCAACCAGCCGCAATACCTGACTTAACGCCTGCGCTGCCAGAAATTGTTCTGGCGGTTGCTACTCTTTTTTTCCTAATGCTCGGTGTCTTCATGCGCGGTTCGAATAATGCTCGAACAATTTCTTATGGGTGCATAATAGTGCTTATCCTGGCTATTCCTTTGATGCTGGTCTCAACAGATGGTAGCGTTTCGACTTTTGGCGGGGTATTTGTCGTCAATGAATATACAGTCTTCATAAAAATCTTTGTTCTTCTCTCTGCTGCCTCTGTTATCCTTATTTCTACGGATTATCTTAAGATACAAGCCATTAGGTTTTTTGAATTTCCTGTATTAATCGTCTTAGCAACTCTAGGCATGATGCTGATGATTTCAGCAAATGATTTTCTTGGAGTTTACCTAGCTATCGAGCTTCAAAGCCTATCTCTTTATGTAATTGCGGCTTTTCAAAAGGATAGCGCCCGGTCTGCAGAGGCAGGTTTAAAGTATTTTGTGTTGGGCGCTCTCTCGTCTGGTCTGATGCTTTATGGTATCTCATTAATTTATGGTTTCGCGGGTTCTACGAGCTTTGATACATTGGCTAATGTTTTTAATGATTTGAATGGGGAGTTGCCATCTGCTGGTGTTGTTGTTGGACTTGTTTTTATTATAGCTGGATTTGCTTTTAAAGTTTCGGCTGTGCCATTTCATATGTGGACACCGGATGTCTATGAAGGCGCGCCGACACCGG
Organism: Rhodospirillales bacterium; assembly: GCA_012960465.1. Lineage (GTDB taxonomy): Bacteria > Pseudomonadota > Alphaproteobacteria > Rhodospirillales > UBA2165 > TMED23. The sequence goes on from DUBF01000168.1 coordinate 10,366, forward strand.
TCACAGCTCTTTTTTCTGTTGCACCAAAAATTGCGGCTATGGGTTTGATCATTCGTACTATGGTTGGTCCTTTTGGAGACCTTGCTGATCAATGGCAACAGATCATTATCTTTATGTCTATTGCATCAATGGGTTTGGGAGCTTTTGCTGCAATTAATCAAAGTAATATCAAGCGAATGATGGCTTACAGTTCGATTGGCCATATGGGTTATGCCTTAATTGGTTTAGCCGCTGCCGGCGTGGTAGAAGATATGACCATTCGCAATCATGGAATACAGGGAATGTTGGTTTATCTCGGTATTTATGTTTTCATGAATATTGGTACCTTTTCTTGCATTTTATTGATGAAAAGGGATGGCCGTATGGTAGAGGGTATTGATGATTTGGCCGGGCTATCTAAAACTAACCCAGGTTTGGCGTTAATTTTTTCAATTTTTATGTTTTCAATGGCAGGTATTCCTCCTCTGGCTGGTTTTCTCGGGAAACTTTACGTCTTCGAGGCGGCGATCCATGCTGAGCTATATACGTTAGCTATTATTGGTGTGTTGACCAGTGTAGTTGGCGCATTTTATTATATTCGGATAGTTAAGGTTATGTATTTTGATTCGCCGATTGAAGCTCTTGATTCATTTGTTAGCATAGAAATAAAATCTGTATTAATAATTACAGGTTTTGTAATTATCTTTTTGATATTTTTTCCAATGCCATTAATTAGCGGTGCTGAGAATGCTGCGGCTGCGCTTTTTCTTAAGTAAAGTATGTCTAATTTTTTGAATTTACCTGCAGGGTATAACTTGATAGTGCTGGATTCTGTTGGTAGCACAAATGATGAGCTTAAGCGGAGAGCCTTAACTGAGTTTGCAGATGAAGGTTTGGCAATTTGGGCTCGTATGCAAACGGCAGGAAAGGGGCGCAATAAAAGGCATTGGGTTTCCGAAGTTGGAAATATGTTTATTTCAGTTTTATTTCGGCCAAACCGCGGTATGACTGAGGCTGCCCAGCTAGGATTTTTGCCTGCAATCGCTGCCAGTAAAACATTGGAGTACTTGGTAGGCCAACTACCGGAATTAAGATATAAATGGCCTAACGATCTATTATTAAATAAAAAAAAAATTGGCGGGACACTCCTCGAAGTTGGGTTCGATCAGAAAACTGGTCAGGATTGGGTTGTGGTTGGTTTTGGTCTAAACTTAAATCACTTTCCATCGACCATGCTTTTCCCTGCTACTAGTATTAAAGATGAGTTGGGTGATGAATTAGAAATTGAAGAAGTGGTTGAACTATATCTTCAGAATTTGGCTGAATTGTATTCAAGTTGGCAAAGGACGGGCTTTGGACCAGTGCGTGAAAAATGGCTTGCTTATGGGCATGTGATAGATGAGCCACTATCTGTTAAATTTGGTAAAGAACACATATCAGGTTTATTCTGCGATTTAGATATAAAGGGAGGGCTTGTAATTGAAACCAATAATGGTCCGCGTCGAATATCGGTTGGTGATGTATATTTTGCACCTATAACAGGAGAATTTTAAGTGCTGCTGGCTATAGATTCGGGGAATACTAATATTGTTTTTGCCATTTTCAATGATAATGGTGATTTACGCGGTGAGTGGCGCGCAGCATCAGATGTTAACCGTACGGCGGATGAGTTTGGCGTTTGGCTTGGTCACCTAATGCAGCGAGAAAACCTTGTTCGTTCGGATATTACATCCGCTATCCTAGCCACAGTGGTTCCAGCAAATTTAACTCATTTGAAAAGTCTCTGTCAGCGTTACTTTGGTTGCGAGCCTCTTGTTGTTGGAGACTCGACCGTTAAATTAGGAATAGAAATTCTTATTGATAATCCAAAAGAAGTAGGTGCAGATCGTCTATGTAATGCTGTTTCTGCGCATGAATACTATAGTGGTCCCGTTACGGTTGTCGACTTTGGTACGGCTACTTCGTTTGATATTGTTGATGCTGAAGGTAATTATAGAGGTGGTATTATTTTTCCTGGCATTAACTTGTCACTTGAAGCGCTCCATATGGGAGCGGCTCAATTACCACGAGTGGCAATTGAGCGTCCTAAAAATATCATTGGAACTGGAACGGTGTCGGCGATGCAATCGGGCATCTTTTGGGGTTATGTAAGTATGATAGAGGGAATTACAAAGCGTATTAAATTAGAAATTGGTGGAGAGATGAGTGTTATTGCTACAGGTGGTCTCGCTTCAATTTTTTCAGATGCGACGGATGCGATAGATTATTGGGAGGAGAACCTTACGTTAAAGGGGCTTCTTACGATTTACCGGCGAAATCAGACTTAATGACGAACGGTGACTTAAAGAAAGATGAACTTCTCTTTGTACCTCTCGGGGGTACTGAAGAGATTGGTATGAATTTTAATTTATATGGTTATGGAGCACCGAAAGAACATGATTGGATTATCATAGATCTAGGAATAACTTTTGGCGATGATACCACGCCGGGTATCGATATTATCCTTCCGGATCCTGAATTCATCGTGGAGCGCAGGGATCAACTAGCCGGAATTATATTAACGCACGGCCATGAAGATCACTTGGGTGCTATTCCCTATTTTTGGGATAAGTTGCGCTGCCCAGTTTATGCAACTCCGTTCACGGCAGCATTGCTGCGGTCCAAACTTGAATTCTCGGAAAGCACTACGGATATGGAAATAATAGAAGTGCCGTTGATGGGTAAATTTGATGTTGGACCATTTTCTATTGAACTTATGACACTTACCCATTCGATGCCGGAACCAAATGCCTGCATTGTCCGATCCCCGCTAGGCATAATTTTTCATACTGGTGATTGGAAGTTTGATCCTGATCCAGTAGTTGGACCAGTTTCTGATTATAATGCGTTGAAGGCTTTGGGTGATGAGGGTGTTTTGGCGGCAATTGGAGATTCAACCAATGTTTTTGTTTCTGGCTCTTCTGGCTCTGAATCTAGTATCCTAGATAACCTGTCCGGGCTCATTGGTAATTGCAAAGGGCGTGTCGCGGTAGCGTGTTTTGCTTCAAACGTTGCCCGATTAAAGACTATATATGATGCTGCATCCGCCAATGGACGATCTGTTTGTTTGGTGGGTAGATCTTTGTGGAGAATTAATGCCGCAGCTCGACAAACGGGTTATCTATCTGACTTACCTACCTTCATAGAAGCTGAAAATGCCCAAGATATTCCTAAGGATCGGGTTCTCTATATTTGCACAGGTAGTCAAGGCGAGCCAAGGGCAGCTTTAACGCGTATTGCAGCTAATGAACATCGCCAGGTGAAATTGGGTGCGGGAGATACAGTTATATTCTCTTCCCGGATAATACCGGGAAATGAGTTATCAATTTCCCGACTACAAAATAAATTGGTTCAAAATAATGTATCTGTCGTTAACGATGAAAATGGTAATATTCATGTTTCAGGTCATCCTGCAGAAAACGAATTGATTGAGATGTATCAGTTTATCCGTCCGCAAATTGTTGTTCCCGTTCATGGCGAAACTCGGCACCTTAAAAGACATGCAGAAATTGCTGAAGATTGCCAAGTTCCAGAGACT
>DUBF01000169.1 GCA_012960465.1 Rhodospirillales bacterium
ACGGCAAGCAGAGTTATAGATTGTTTGTTCATGGATATTTATATAGGGTTAACGAAGAAATTCTAATTTGGAAAGCTGGAGTATATACAAAATTGGAGAAAGACTGAATAGCGAAAGCATCACCGCGTCTTATAAATTATACTTTACGACACATTTTTACCCCACCCGAATAATACCGCCTTGACGTGTCTTATTATTTAATATCACAATGTCTTAACTTTATGAGACGCTACCTATAAATCAATCGGAGAGGGGCATGAGTAGTATTGGATATGCACGAGTAAGCAGCACAGGCCAAAAGCTGGAGATCCAGCTTGATAAATTAACCAGGCACGGGTGCGACCGTATCTTTCAAGAAAAGAAGAGTGGAACCACCACAGCCAGAAACAAATGGAAGGATTGCATGCAATACCTAAGAAAAGGTGACACGTTAGTTATCACTAAACTAGATCGGTTAGCACGATCTATGGTTGATTTAACAGCCATTACAGACGAGCTAAACAAAAAGGATGTTGAACTGATTGTTCTGGACCAGCAGATCGACACCACAACACCCGAGGGCAAGCTGTTATTTCATATGCTGGGAGCGGTTGCTGAATTTGAAACAGAAATAAGGGCTGAGAGGCAACGGGATGGAATCGCTAAAGCATTGGCAAAGGGGACTAAGTTCGGAGCAAAGGCCAAGCTAACCCCCGAACAGCTCACTGAGATGCGCAAGAAACGCGCTGATGGTGTGCTGATCCGTGAACTGATGACTGAGTATGGGATAAGCAAAGCCACTGTTTACCGGCTTTTATAGGTAACCGATGAAAGCCTGGCTAAGTTTTGGGTTATATATTTTTAAAATTAAGGAAAACTAAAAATGACGAATTTTGAACACTACCATTTGGCAGTTACACAGAATTATTTACACCGTCGTGCTTGATAATTCACCTTTAAATATGTGACCTTCCGATTTATCTACCTTTCCGCTACCAGAGCATTTATTACATGTTCTATGTTTCTGGTATTCGTTTCCGAATAGACCTTTGCTCCAATAATATTGTTTTCCAGAATCGCCACAGTCATCACATTGAAAGCGGTAAATGGCAATTAATTGCTTGCCAACGCCTCGGCAATAGTCACACTTAGTCCGAAATGACCTTTAAGCACTACAACCATCTGCGCCGTAGTCATAATTAGAAACAGATCCACTTCCATTACATCTCGGGCAAGTAACCCATAACTTCTTTATGCTCATTTGATAACGTCGGCTGGAAGCGATTGTTACAACCTCATTGTTAGGTATACTTATATAAAAACTGACTTCCTAATCAAAAAAAGCTTTTCGTAAGTGCTTGCCCTCAGTAATATTTCTAACACCATCAGCTTCAGATTGAATTACATCTGTTTCAGCATTTTGTTTTTTTAACTCCATGTCAATAAAATCATTAGCTCTCTTTGCCCTTGCCTTTGCAACTGATAGCTCTATTTCTCGCTTTTCATCTTCGTAATCATGATTCCTATATTTATCATCTAATGATTCCTGAAATAATTTATTGGAGTTATTTAATGTTGCAGAGCGCTCTGCAACATTAAGATCTCTCAGTTTATTTTCATAATCTTGATTACGTTTTTTATCCGCAACTTTACGCTCATCCAGAACCTTTTCCCTTGCTAACTTTCTTTGCAAGGCTCTATCCTTAGAGGCTCTTTTACGTTTAGCTACCTTTTCTGCCCTAATCCTTTCTTTTTCAGCCTTTTTAGCAACCTTTTGTAACCTTTTTTCTTCAACTAGTTGCTCTTCTACTTTTAGTTTATTTTCCAAGTTTGCAAAAGCATTAAGCTGATCTGCCATTGATTCCGCAGCAACATTAAAGCTTAATAAGTACATTACAATAAATATTTTTATTTTCATTTTAATGCCTGCTTATTAACTAAGTTTTTTCAGGACAAGTTGCATTAGGCTGTATTCTAGTATTAATGTCACTAGTTTTTACCATAATTGCTGTGCCTATTTTATACTCACAGACAAGACCAACTTGAGTCGAGCTTTTTAGAGCACTATCAATTTGGTAAGCCAAAGTTACACCATCCACCATAACTTTATCATTAACAAGAGAACCAGAAACTGATCCAGCAGTTGCCCCAGCAAGACCACCTAGTGCAGCACCCGCAGCTTCTCCTAGAAAAGCACCTCCTATACCACCAGCAACAGCTCCGAACAAACCGCCTCCAACCATAGCTTGTTTCTTTTGCTCCGAGTTATCAATATTAATCTTTGCAGGCATTATAGATATAATATTTACTGCTGTGACCTCCTGACTTTGATTTAATTCCGTTGCTTCATATGTAT
>DUBF01000170.1 GCA_012960465.1 Rhodospirillales bacterium
TCATAGTAGGCTTTGTATGGTCCCTCCCATTCATCTTCTCCATCAACCATAATGTTATATCCTTCATACCATAACTGACCATTCTCATACCATCTTTTGATTAGTTTAGTATCATCTATATATCCAAGAGTGTTATAATAGTATTCCCATTCAAGTTGTCCGTTTTCGTAGTACCATTTGTACGGTCCATCTTCTTTTCCATTTTTAAAAGATCCAGTAGCCTTTATTTTACTATTTTCGTGCCATACTCTCATTAGCCCTTCTTTTTTTCCTTTTAAGTAAGTGCCTCTGGAATGCAGTTTCTCATTGGGATAATAATATTCCCAAGGACCATCTTTTTTTCCTTGTTTATAATAGTCCTTTATCTCTATCTTTCCGTTTTTGTAATAATACTCCCAAGGTCCAGCTCTTTTTCCATTTTTGTAAAATCCCTTCCAAAGTAGTCGGCCGTCATCCGAAGAATGGGAATCAAATGGTCCGTCCTCTTTGTCTTCTTTATAAGATGCTTTGTAACTTAATTGACCATTTTTGAAGTAAGTTGCCCAGACACCATTTTTTTTTCCGTTTTTATAACTTCCTTCTTCATATAACCTACCATTATTATGATAAGACTCCCAAAGCCCATCGCGTTTTCCATTTTTGTAGTTGGCTTTGTAACTCAAATTACCATTCTTTAAATAGGTTATCCAAAGACCATTAATTTTACCATTCAGCAACCTACCATTCTTAACACCTTTAACTTGCCCACTAAACGGAACATCAGAAGACTTTTTATAAAAAAGACTGTTTCGCTTTACCAAATCAAAAAAAGAAATAGATTGACCTGCTAAAACACTGGAAATAAATAAAATTGAAGTACACAGAAATATATAATGACCTATTTTCATAAACATCCTAAGGCTTAGCGCCGGTCCCAAATAAAGAGGACCACCACTCTTGTAGTTTTGAAATAAGGGATCCAGAAAGTGATTTATCGTTCTCGGACGCTATAGATTTTTTTTGCTGTTCTACATTCCCCATACGCTCAGATTTTTGCGTATTCCACCGTTCTAGCCCGGCCATTTTTTTTTGTAATTCCTTAAGTTCCTCTAATTCCTTCTTCACCTCAGCTGACTGTTCACGAGCTTTCTGGACAGTACCGCGTCGTGTGAGCCTTTGAGCGTATTTAAAACTATTATTCTCCCAAATTCCTTCCTGCATCCTGCCGTCTGCAAAAGTATAAATACCCTGTCCGTTCTTTTTACCATTCTTCCATTCGCCGACATAATTATCGCCTACAAATTCTGATGAAGGCCCCCAGGTGTATGTTCCTTGCCCATTAGGTTTTCCATCCTTAACATCACCAACATAAATATCGCCGGCAAATTTTGACGGTGAGGCAAAAGTGTAGGCCCCTTGCCCAGTCTGCTTACCTTTACGAAACTCGCCAACATATTTTTTTCCATTTACAGAGGTGTAGATACCCTGTCCATTGGGCTTCCCATCCTCGACTTCCCCAGTATAAATGTCGCCGGCAAACTTTGATAGAGGGCCAAAAGTATAGGTACCTTGCCCGTTAGGCTTGCCATCTTTAATCTCACCCACAAAGACATCACTTTTAAACTCGTTTACTGCTAAGTAGAAATACGTCCCTTGGCCAAAAAATTCACCACCCTTCCATTCACCAACGTATTTATCGCCCTTAAACTGATTCTCTGCTAAATAAAAGAAAGCACCTGGCCCATTGAACTTACCGCCTTGCCATTGCCCTACATATTTATCACCATTAACGAATGTATAAATACTTTTGCCGTGATAATCACCATTTTTAAATTCACCAACATATTTCTCTCCATCCGCAAATGTAAAAGTACCTTGCCCGTTTCGTTTGCCATTTTCATATTCCCCTTCATATTTATTACCATTTGCATAGGTATAAGTTCCAAAACATTCAGACCAATGGGAAGGTGATGGATTTATATCTACTGGACACGGAGGTAAGCTCATTCCTTCCCGCATGCTTCCAAGAAATACAACTAGCAATAAACAAAACCCAATAATCAGCTGCTTCATTGTCAAATTCTGACATAAAAAACAAAATTTGGGTAGTCTCAAGAACCTTCAATTTGATAAACTTTTTATTTTTAATAACTTATAGTACCGTCCGCAGACCTGCTTTTAAACCTACATGTAAAAGTAAATTAAAAAAAACTAGAATCAATAAAAAATCACTCAGAGATCGACGTACTAACTACATCCAAAAGCATCCTTAGCGTATTCAGCGATTTCAGCGATTGCAAAGTTTGCTTCGTTTATTACTTTACCCATCGTAATGAAGCCATGGATCATACCTTTATAGCATTTATAAGTTACCGGAACGCCAGCTTCAACTAGACGTTCGGCATAGGCCTTGCCTTCATCTACAAGTGGGTCGTAACCTGCGGTCGCTACATAAGCTGGCGGCATACCAGAGAGATCATCAATCAATATTGGAGAAGCTCGCCAATCATCTTTTTCCAATTCGCTGGATAAATATTGTGCGTGATACCAATTTTGCGCTTCTGTCGTTAGCAAATACCCCTCGCCAAAATTCTTTTGTGACTCCGTCTTAATATGCATATCCGTCGCTGGATAAATTAAAGCTTGAAAAACGATTGGGGTATTTTGATCCAATGCTAATTTAGCACAAACAGTCGATATAGTCCCGCCAGCGCTATCACCTGAAACACCAATTTGTTTGGGATTAATCTTCAAACCACCAGCGCCTTTGAGGGCCCAATTTAAAACTGCAAAACAATCGTCAATTGCGGCCGGGAACTTAGCCTCTGGAGCAAGACGATAATCCACACTAAATATTGCAAAATCACCATTATTAGAAAACTGGCGACAAACAACATCATGTGTATCACGATCGCCGACAACCCAACCGCCTCCGTGAATATAGATCATTACGGGTAAAAATTCAGATTCACTGCTGCCAAATGGTCGATAATAACGAACGGGTACTAGACCGACTGGTCCATCAATATAAATATCAGCAACCAAATCAACTTGAGGCGGTTCAGGTGTTACCGCTCCTCGCGTATCTAAATAAAATTGCCGAGCCTCCTTTGGACTCATTTGGTGGGCTTGCGGCTGACCCTCAGCTTCGGCTTTAGCCATCGCATCAATAATATTTTGCACTTCTGGATTAAGGGTCATGAAAGTCTCGCCGTTAAAAAAAACTGTTACAAAACGTTTTTACCACCGACCTGTTGAATATTTTGGATTTTTAAACTATATCAACTGCCAATCCTATAAGGAATACAAACTTATATGACCAAAATATAACAGCCTTGGCTGCTATCCAACTCTAATTTTGATACAAGGGAAAAATTAATTATGTCAGACCAAATACGTGCGTCGCACATTCTTATTAATCATGCCGATGCACCGCAAGCAAATACCCAACTTTCAGCTGAAGACGCCATGAAGAAAATTGAAACGCTAAAATCAGATATAGAGGGCGGCACATCTTTCGATCAAGTTTCTGGTGAACATTCGGACTGCCCCTCAGCGCGTCAAGGTGGCGACTTAGGCAATTTTGGTAGGGGCGCAATGGTTCCCGAATTTGACCAAGCTGCATTTGATCTAGAAATAGGAGAAATGAGTGAAGTAGTAGAGACGGTCTTTGGTTATCATATCATATACCGTACCGAGTAAAGGCATTCTGAATTAAGGCAGAAAGATAGGTTATTCTGATCTTAATTACCAATCAGGCACTTTCTAATGCAAGATATAAATTGGATATATAATTCACCTAAACCTTTGCATTACTATAATAGATACTGCCAATTATTTTTAATAAAAGAAATCCTGCTCAAACGAAAATAAGTTCGAAGATTTATAAAATAACCACACCAATCTGGAGTATAGATGCGTTCTTTAGAAACCACTGAACAAAATCCCAAGGTCCATCGTAGTGATCTAAAAACGCTCAAAACGTTAATACCATACTTATGGCCCAAAGATGCTCTTGAAATGAAATTTCGGGTTCTAATAGCCCTTTTATTTCTTGCCTTAGCCAAAGGTATTAGTGCAGGCGCACCTATTCTTTATAAACTAGCTATTGACGCGATCTCCAATAACAAAATAGAAATCATAATTGTTCCTGTAGGTATCATACTTTCATATGGATTAGCGCGTACTTTGTCGCTTGCTTTCGGAGAATTTCGTGATGCGGTGTTTGCCAAAGTAGCGCAAAGAGCTATCCGCAAAGCAGGCTTAAAAACTTTCAGGCATTTACACAAATTAGCAATGCGTTTCCATCTTGATCGCCAAACCGGTGGATTGTCCCGTGCCGTCGAACGAGGCACTAAGGGCATAGACTTTCTTCTTAACTTTATGCTGTTTAATGTTATTCCTACTTTACTAGAAATAGTGCTGGTCTGCGCTATCATGTGGGGCTTATTTAATATTTGGTATGCTCTTATAACGTTCATTACCGTTAGTATTTATATATTTTGGACCATCGCAGTCACAGATTGGCGTCTTAAATATCGGCGCCAGATGAATAAAATGGATGGTGAAGCAAATACAAGAGCCATCGATTCTCTGCTTAATTATGAAACTGTAAAGTATTTTGGTAATGAGGAACATGAAGCCAAACGGTTTGACCGCGCGCTCCGTTCATATGAAGAGTCAGCCATTAAAAGTAAAGTTTCACTCTCATTATTGAACGTTGGCCAAGGCGCTGTAATATCAATAGGTATGACCGTGCTGATGATAATGGCCGGTTTTGACGTGCAAGACAAAACAATGACGATAGGTGATTTTGTCTTAGTCAATACTTACCTGATCCAACTTTTCCTTCCATTAAATTTCTTAGGATTTGTTTATCGGGAGATTAAACAATCTCTTACCGATATGGATGATATGTTCAGCCTTCTTGAGAAGGAAACAGAGATTGAAGATCGTCCAGATGCAGTAGAACTCAAATTAACCGGTGGTGAGGTCATATTCGAAAATATCTCATTTCACTATCAACCTGAACGCCCAATCCTCAAAAATGTATCACTAACTGTAAGGCCAGGACAGACCGTAGCTATAGTTGGATCATCTGGAGCAGGGAAATCCACTATTTCGCGACTACTTTATCGTTTCTACGATGTTACCAAGGGACGTATTTTAATCGACGGGCAAGATATCCGGGAAGTTAAACAAAATACCGTAAGAGCAGCGATTGGCATTGTTCCACAAGATACCGTCTTATTTAATGATACTATTTTTTATAATATTTCTTACGGTCGACCGAGTGCAACTCCCTCTGAAGTTGAAGAGGCAGCCCGACTTGCAGCTATACATAATTTTATTATTGATTCCCCAGATGGTTATAATACCCGTGTTGGTGAGCGCGGACTAAAACTATCTGGAGGCGAAAAACAACGCGTAGCTATCGCTCGAACTATTTTAAAAAATCCCAAAATTTTGATTTTTGATGAGGCTACATCTGCATTGGATAGCCATACTGAAAGAGAAATTCAACAATCACTAAAAGAAGTTTCTGCAAACAGAACTGCCATAGTAATCGCCCATCGTCTTTCCACGGTAATTGATGCCGATGAAATTATTGTATTAGAAAAAGGTAGCATCATCGAAAAAGGACGACATTCTGAACTTCTTGCAAAGGCCGGATCCTATGCAAGTATGTGGGCCCGTCAACAAGAAGCCGAGAAAGCTAAAAAAACATTGGAACGCAACCTGGATATCGAAACAGTTGAAGTGGAGACTTCATAGCCAATTTATCGTAAAGTGATAAATTGGCTATGAAGTCTTACTGTCATTAAATTTGATGATTATTTAGGACCAGGAAGATCACTCAAAGGCTTATTATTTAACTGCTCAACTCGCTCCAAATGTATCAACACGGCATAACCCAACTTATCGGCATCACCCTCTCTTTCCTTGGGGTGCATCGTGTTCCATACTTTCTCTCGCACCTCGCCATCCTCAGTGTGCACTTCAGCAGAGCCATAAAATCTAGCAATACCTCCAGCAGGAAGCATGCCATTTCCACCCTTGGCTCCAAATTCAGTATTACGATAATAAACAGTTATTTTTGTGCCATTAACAACAGTCTCTGTCGTTTTACCCTGGTGCGGCCTTCCGCTGCCACGATCCCAAAGTGCTAACGTATTTTCATCGTAGACGCACACGCTGCCACGTGGACTAATTTGTGCAAAGCCATCGTCAAGAGCAACACCAACGAGGCAAACATTTTTTGGAAATGCATCATTGATACCATCAACCAACCAATCTGGAATTAAACCCATTTTATCATATTCCTATCATTACTTAATTATTTAAAATTACCAGTGCTACAACACTGTAGTATAGATTTTATACATATTTTGAAAAAAAATAAACGTCTTTATGCATTCACATCTACAACAACCCTACCTTGAACTTTACCGGCTAATATATCATCAGCGTATTCAGCAATCGTGGCCAAGTTAGCAATAGTAACGGTTTTCTCAAGTTTTTCCTGCGGCAGATCCTTTGAAAGTCGCTCCCAGGCTAAAACCCTTCGATCTTTGGGACACATAACGGAATCAATACCGAGAAGATTAATGCCACGTATTATAAACGGAACAACTGTGGTTTCCAACTTAGCGGAGGCGGCTAATCCAACCGAGGCTACGCTACTATGGTACTTCATACTAGCTAGTAAATTTGCTAATATAACACCACCCACGCTATCAATTGCAGCCACCCAACGCTCGGTCGCGAGAGGTCCTTTTGGCAGCTGTTCAAGTTCTTTTCTATTAATTACACTAGAGGCGCCGAGAACTTTTAAATAATCAGAAGCCTCACTGCGACCCGTTAGCGCAGCAACCTGATAACCAAGTTGAGCAAGAATGACTGTCGAAATACTACCGACACCACCCGCTGCACCTGTAATCAAAACTTCGCCGTCGACATCTGGTGTAAGGCCGTGATCTTCCAACGCCATTATTCCCAACATTGCCGTATAACCTGCGGTACCAATTGCCATTGCTTGTCGAGTTGAAATGTTATTTGGTAATTTAATCAACTGGCTAGACTTTACCCGAGCTTTTTGAGCGTAACCACCCCAACAAATCTCACCAAATCGCCAACCATTGAGAACAACACGGTCACCGGACTTAAACTCAGGATTATCAGAACTTGCCACAATCCCCGAACAATCCACGCCTGGCACGTGTGGATAATTCCGAACTAAACCACCGAGCCCATTGAGGATCAAACCGTCTTTATAGTTAAGGGTAGAATATTCAACAGTAATAACAACATCACCTTCAGGCAAATCAACTAGCCCAAACCTCTCAACGGAAGAAGTGACTGTATCACCGTTCTTATTTAGTACTAAGGCTTCAAATGTGTCTGGCAAAATAAATCCTTTTCAACTTAATATTTAAGTTTCCAGCCAAGCGTTTGTCCCGCCTTGAATGGCCTAATGGAGCTACCATCAGATACAGGTATCGAACCAGGTATTCGAAACTTTTCTCTCACTAGAGTCACGTGACCTTCATTCAAATCCATCCCATAGAAGGTTGGCCCGTATAACGAAGTAAAACCCTCTAATTTTTCTAAAGCATTTTCCTCATCAAAGACCTGAGTATACAGCTCCAGAGCATTAACCGCAGTAAAAATACCTGCGCAACCACACGATGCCTCTTTATCACTCAAGGGATGCGGCGCCGTATCTGTTCCTAAAAAGAAACAGGTATCACCAGAAGTTGCCGCTTCTCGAAGCGCCAACCGATGAACTTCACGCTTAGCAATTGGCAGACAATAAAGATGAGGATGAATACCACCTTGGAAAATATCATTACGGTTTAACATTAAATGATGAGCTGTAATAGTGGCCGCCACCTGATTTTTTTGAGTACGAACGAAATCAACAGCATCTTTGGTTGTCACGTGCTCCATAATAATTTTTAGTTTTGGAAATTTCTGTGTTAACAAAGTCAAGACACGGTCAATATAGACGGCTTCTCTATCAAAAATATCAACTTCAGGATCAGTCTCCTCACCGTGGACCAACAGCGGCATGCCGATATCCTGCATTTTTTCAAATACGGCATTAAGCGCGTTTATATTTGTTACTCCATGAGCGGAATTCGTTGTTGCATTAGCCGGGTATAACTTAGCAGCAGTGAAAACACCATCTGCGTAACCTTGACCTATATCGGATGCCGAAGTTTCATCCGTCAAGTAACATGTCATTAAAGGGATAAAATTTTTAAATGCCTTTTCATCCGGTAGAGCTTTTAGAATCTTCCGTCGATAATCTGATGCGAGAGCAGATGTTGTCACAGGGACCGCTAAATTAGGCATTACAATCGCCCGGCCAAATTGACGCGCCGTATATGGCAAAACTGCCTCTAACATTGCGCCATCTCTTAAATGAACGTGCCAGTCATCAGGTCGACGTATAATAATCTCATCCATTCAATTATTTAGTCCTATGATTATTTAGGCATAAATTTTTAGCTCCTTATAAACTTAAAATCACGATATGTAAAAAAAATCGAATGCAGATCTCTAATTGACTTGGATTATATTTAGCTTAATTTTATGCTTAACTACCATAATAAAATAAAAAAAACTAAAAGGGGCGACACTATGGAAATAGCAGTAATTGGAGGCGGACACGGCTGTTACGCGTCAGCCGTAAGCCTCACTGAACAAGGGCATGATGTGCGTCTTTGGCGCCGGAATTCAGCAGCTTTTAGACCCATCAAACATTCTAATATAATTACTTTGACTGACCACAAGGGTAAACGCGATGTTAAAATTTCTGTTGTTACAGATACTCTTAAACTAGCGATGCTGGATGCAGAACTCGTGGTACTTCCACTTCCATGCGACACCCACACCTCATTAGCGCCTCAACTTGCGCCATATTGGACGGAAGGCCAAGTCGGATACCTGACACCAGGCTCGTTTGGTGGCTATATATACGCAAAAGCAGCTATCGAAGCGGGAAATACCGCAAATATTTATTTCGGCGAGACTGGCACCCTACCTTATCTCGCACGTAAACATGGCGAAGACAATGTCCGTATCAGCGTATATGCTACGCGTCTGCCAACGGGTATTTATCCCTTAAAAGACGCTGATCGAGCATTCACTGTAATCAAAAAAGCCTACCCAGCCGCAGAGCAAATTACTGATCTTTTGGACGGGGCTTTAATGAATGCGGGGCCGATCATTCACCCACCCCTGATTATGATGAATGCAGGCCCACTTGAACACTTTGATGTTTGGGATATCCACAATGAAGGAACGCAACCTTCAATCAGAAGTGTTACAGATGCTTTAGATCAAGAACGCATCTCCCTAAGAGAGGCGCTCGGCTATGGCGCACCCCATTTTCCACTAAAAGACCACTACGACGATACTCGTGACGAGTGGATGTATGGTAATTCTTCCCATGAAAAACTGACCGACAGCGGCGATTGGCGAGAGAATATTGACCTCCATACCCACCGATATATGCGCGAAGATACGGCTCTCGGCCTAGCTTTTTTTTGCTCTCTAGGCCGCTGGATTGATCATCCGATGCCTATATCGGAAGGCCTACTTGCCATCGCTTCTGGAATTACAGGTGACCCGCTATATGCATCTGGACGTTCTCTCGAAAGTCTTGGTCTTGTAGATTTGACCCTGGATCAGATGCGTAAAATGTTAAAGACGGGAATAACTAAATGAAATCATCGCCGAAAATCGTTGCTTTAGGAGCTGGGCGTATGGGACGAGGAATTGCGCAAGTCTTTGCCTATGCCGGTCATGAGATAACGATTATTGACTTTAAAGAACGAAAGACAGGCGATTCAATAAAACTTCTAGCAGAAGGCAAGGCCGAAATTAAGGAAAATCTTGAGTTTTTAGCTTCATTAAAAGTCTTAAAATCAGCAGAAATTCCATCCATCGTAAAACGTATTGACGGTGTCTCCATTGAGAACGCCGAAGAAATCCTTGCCAGCGCCGACTATATATTTGAAGGTGTACCAGAGCTTATTCATGTAAAAGAAGATGCAATAGGACGGGCCAGCGCCCTAGCTTCAGATAAAACGATTATTGCGTCCACGACTTCTACAATGTTGGTCACCCAGCTGATGGAATTTAGTTCGCATCCGGAAAATTTCTTAAACGCCCACTTTCTTAATCCAGCTTACCTAATACCACTGGTCGAGGTAAGTCCAAGTGATACGACTGATAAGAGTAATCTTGATAAATTCTTAAAACTTATGGAGGCAATTGGCAAAGTCCCCGTCATTTGTAAAGCATCGCCCGGCTACATAATACCGCGTTTTCAATCTTTAATAATGAGCGAAGCGGCACGGATGATTGAAGAAGGTGTGGCTTCTGCAGAAGATATAGACCTGGCCGTAAGGACAGGTTTCGGTATTCGTTATGCAACAATGGGTCCCATTGAATTTATCGATTGGGGAGGTCTTGATATACTACACTATGCCAACGCGTATTTATCCGAAAAAATTGACAAACGTTTTAAAGCTCCCAAAATAATTGAAAAAATGATGAAAAAAGGACACCTTGGCATGAACCATGGGAAAGGATTTTATGATTTCGAAAATATGGATGTTGAGGCCTATAAACGTAGCAAGTTATCTACGTTTGTTAGGCTTTTAGAACATTTAGATTTACTGCCGAAAAAAGGTTGATGTTCATCGATCTATCGAACCTAGACAGCGCATACTAGAATGTGTATTTTGCGTAGACTAATTTGTTTCAATTTTAAGCAACATAAATTTCATAAGGGAGGTCAGAATGACAATAAAAGCAACTATTCTAGCTGTGAGTGCGCTATCTGTCGCAGTGATAGGTCTTAATACAACTCCAGCTTTATCAAAAGAGGTGACTATTCGTGGGGCAAGCTGCTTCCCAATAGGCAGTCCTCCAAGTAGGGGATTTGAATCCGTGGTAAAAGCAGTCAATGCCCGCGGTAAAGGGGTATTACAAATAAAACTTGTCGGCGGTGCCCCCGCCATCGGGAGCCCCTTCACATTAACACAGAAAATGGCAGGAGGCGCCTATGACATCGTTGGTTGCACAGAAGCCTATTTTGGTAACGTTCTTAACGAAGCGCCCGTCTTTCGCTTATCGCCTAAGCCTTATTCTGAATTGCGTAAAAACGGTGGTATCGCTTACTTACAAAAGTTGTTACATGCGAAAAACATTCATTTTATCGCCCGACATGCCGATCATGGTCCCTTCCACTTGTGGCTCAGTAAAAAAATTGATAAACCCGATTTGACTGGCCTCAACCTTCGCGTAGCCCCAGTCTATACGGCATTCTTTAAATCTCTCGGAGCAACAGTTCAAACAGCACCTCTGCCACAGATCTATACCCTAATGGAAAATAATACCGTCCAGGGATTCGGCTGGCCTGCAGGTGCCTTTGTTCCACCTTGGGTGAAAGTAACCAAATATCAAGTTAATCCGGGATTTTACTGGTCGACGCTTCACACTTTGGCGAACTTAAAAAAATGGAAATCTTTAAGTAAAGCGCAAAAAAACCTTTTGAATAAAGTTGGCCTAGAGTTCGAAGCTCAAAACGAGCCAGGCAATGCCGCTCTAAATGCCCGCTTGAAAAAAGGGCTCGCTAAAAGAGCCAAAGCTGGCCTGAAAGTAATCGAGTTCAAAGGTGCTGATCGGAAAAAATGGCTGGATGCAGCATATGGTGAAGCATGGAAAGAGGTTCTCCAACGCTCACCAAAACACGGCAAACAACTCGAAAAACTTTTTCGGTAATATTGAAATTAAGCAACTAAAAAGTGGAAATGTGGTCCAAACCATATTTCCACTTCTTCTATTCCAAATGTATTTGTGAATAGGTTAGGCTCTGACATGCAATCACCTTTGGATACCTTTGAATACGCCTTTTTAAAACTAACACATTTCTTTGCTGCTTCCGTCGCAGTTTCTATTGGGCTGATGGCCGTGCTTATACCCCTTAATCTTTTTATTATTAAGGCTCATATTGGCAGTATGTGGTGGTTAAATGGATCCATTGAATATGCGCTTTATTTTGGCGTCTTTGCCGGAGCACCATGGGTACTGCAACAAGGAGCACATGTCCGCGTCGATCTCATGTCTTCTGCACTTTCTGAAAGCTCCTCGCAGAAACTCGATAATCTCATCAATCTTTTTGGAACTATGCTATGCATTTTACTGTGGATTTATGGGATACGGGCAGGCATTACCGAGTTCATAAACGAAACGATGCCTGACAAAGACTTGCGGATTGCCAATTGGATTATAGTCTTTTTCTTTTCTTTTTCATTTTTAATGTTATCAATTGAATTTCTGCTTCGTTTTAGAAAGAAACGTGTCTTAAAAACCAACGAGAACAAAACTGCATCTGAGGCGGGGTTCTAGCCATGGAGTGGTATCTAGCTCTTCTTCTGATGCTTGGTGCGGTTTGTGTAGCGATGTTCATTGGCCTGCCTGTCGCTTTTGCGTTTTTTGCAGCTAATGTGCTCGGAACATTTCTCTTTATCAATGGCGATATTGGCTTGGTCTTTATGCCAATGGAATTCAATAACGCCATTAACTTTGGACTTGCTCCTATTGCACTCTTCCTGTTGATGGGTGAAATCCTACTCCACACAGGCGTGGCATTCAAAGCTATTGGAGCAATTGATCGAATGATCTCCCGCCTGCCCGGAAGGCTCTCCATCGTGTCAATTGTCGGCGGTACAATTTTTTCATCGCTTTCCGGCTCGACGATAGCTAATACCGCAATATTAGGATCTGTCCTACTTCCCGATATGATCAAGCGCGGATATAAACCTGCCATTGCAATGGGACCAATTATGGCGGTGGGTGGTATAGCCATGTTAATTCCTCCCTCGGCCTTAGCTGTATTACTAGCCAGTATAGCAGAACAATCTGTCGCGCAATTACTTATCGCTGGAATTATACCCGGCATTCTGATGGCTCTTTTATTCTTCGCATATGTCATTATCCGATGTGTCATCAATCCGTCTCTGGCTCCATCATACCAACTAGATGAAAGCTATCTGGATAAGGCAATTACCTTTTCTTTGAACATAAACGGTACCGCTATTATTTCCACTACGTATAATGGATCTGCGAAAAGAACGATTAACAGACTGTTGCCATTCATTATATATATACTGCCTCTGTCAAGTATTTTTATTGTTGTTGTAGGTAGTATATTCTTCAAAATTGCTGCGCCGACTGAGGCAGCAGCTCTGGGGTGCATCTCCGCATTAGGGGCCTGTTACTTTTTCAAGATCTTTAAAAAAACTGTTACCATTACGGGTATTGAAGGTGCAGACTTTACCTTAAGGGAAATTTGGAAGTCGCTGATGGAGACCGCCAAAATTAATGTAATGATTTTATTTATCATTGCGGGTTCGCTCGTCTTCAGCCAAGCCCTGTCTAACTCCGGGGCAACAGATGGATTGCTCCAAGCTGTTTCCGCTATGAATCTAAATAAACTAACCATAGTCATTATAATGGTAGGTGTTTTACTGTTCCTGGGCGCATTTATGGATCAGGTTAGTATGTTGCTACTAACCCTTCCCTTTTTTCTGATGGGAGCAAATTCATTCCAGGTCGCTTTTAATATTGATGTCATTTGGCTGATGGTACTAATGTTGATCACTATGGAGATAAGTCTCCTAACCCCACCTTTTGGCTTATTACTTTACGTTATGAAAGGCATCGCCCCCTTTGACGTAACAATTGGTCAAGTTGTACGGTCAGCCCTCCCTTTTATTGCGATTGAAGTTTTTGTTCTGGCGCTGTTAATCGCTGCGCCAGAAGTCGCAACATGGCTGCCAAGTATGATTA
>DUBF01000171.1 GCA_012960465.1 Rhodospirillales bacterium
ACTCGACGTGCACCAAAACTTTTGAGCCACGAAAGTAAGAACACAATATAAGGGCGTTTGCCAATTGGTGCTAATATTTTTGGTTTATCTTTTAACACAGGCGATAGCCTGGTTCCCAGACCACCCGCCAAGACCACAACATCAATGTTTTTCAAACAATCAGACGCTATATTACTCAAAATATTTTGATTAGATGACATGAATTAAACCCGAGAAAATGTTATTCACTGTACTCTGGCGGTACGGAATTGCCTTCTATCAAACCCTGCTCTTGTAGTTCCCGGAAGATATGATCGACACATTCAAGCATTCCCTGACCAAAATCGATACTCGGATTATTCACTAGCTTAACACCAATTGTCGGAGAAAAAGAGTAAGGAGATAGGACGTAATGCCCGCGATATACTTCCTTCAGTATTTCTATTTCAACCTCATTGTTAAGCATTTCTTTGACGTAAGAAAGTAGATCTGAATAACGGAAACGTTCAATTCCCGTCAACATAACATTCTGTTTACGATATTTTTCATCCTCGATAACATCAACACTTAGTTTAGCAGCGTCACGACCATGAACATATTCACGCTCTTCACTTCCGTCACCTTGAAGAGTTATCTTCCTATCAAGAAGAGCTTCCCGCAAAATACGGTAGATTCGATTCTTTGAATCTGCACGTTCACCATAAACAGATCCATACCGGACAATAGTATAATCCATGTTATATTGCTCGCCATATTGCTCTACAATCAATTCCGATGATTTTTTTGAGGCCCCATAAAAAGCGCCGCGATGGGAAAAAACGTACACTGAGCTTGCATAAACGAAATGATCAATGTCAGCCTGCCGAGAAGCCTCCAAAATATTGAGATTGCCAATAACATTTAATGCAACAGTTTCAACTGGTTTATCCACGGAATCATTAAGGTCAGCAAGTCCGGCAAAGTTATAGACGATTTGGTGTCCTGCTACAGCAGATTTTACTGCACCAACATCCATAATATCGCCAATAACTGTTGGCACTCGCTTTCCAACATAGGGTGACTTAACAAGGTCAAATATAGTTACGTCATGCCCCCGATCGACCAGCTCATCGACAACATAACTGCCAAGAAATCCAGCGCCACCAAATACCAATACCTTCACTTTAAGATCCTCTATCTAACGACCAAAATGACCAACCAAATGCTTAATTGCACTTCGCCCCATTGCCAAAATAGCTTGATCAGAGGAGCCACCTGTATGAGGCGTGCAAATGAGATTTGGCAAATTAATCAATTCGCTATCATCACTTGGTTCAGATTCAAATACATCAATCGCAGCTCCGGCAATAGCACCATCCAAAAGAGCTTGCTTTAAATCGACTTGCACAACCAATCCCCCGCGCGCGCAATTAATAAAATAACCTGTCTCTTTCATCTGTCGAAAGATGTCAGCATTACAAAACCCACGTGTTGTCTCATCCAATGGTGTATGCACCGTAACAATGTCGGCCTGAGCGTAGATTTCTTCTTTGGTGGATTCAATTAGACCATTTTCTTGATAATAATTTGCCTGATCAATAATATCGTTAACCAATATCTTACAGCCAAATGGCTTTAAGAGTTCAATCAAATCTTTACCAATATAGCCAACACCAATAATGCCAACAACTTGATTTGATAGATCAACTCCACCGTTTTTGCTCCAATCATTCAGTTTCACTAAATTTCTAGATGAAAACAAGATGTGCCGACTTAGTCCAATCATAAAACAAAGTGTCATCTCGGAAACACTGCGCCGGTTAACTCCCCCCGTCCAACCAATTTTAACATTGTATTTATCAGTAGCCGCCTTATCAATATTGTCCAGTCCAACCCCAAACTTAGAGACTAATTCCAGGTTCGGGCATTTGGCTAGGACAGAGCCAATAATAGGCTCTAAACCGACCACCATTCCCACTGAATCATCAATATATGCAGCAAAATTATCTGCGGTGAATTCTTCAAGTTCGTCGTTGAATTTAGCATACGGAAAAGCAGCAAGAAGTTCATTTCGTAAAACGGGGTGACTTGAAAAACTTTTGGAAGAAACCTTTATTTTAACATACCTGGACATAAATTAGAACCTCTCCGCCAGTTCAAGAGCTGCATCAACAATGTGTGGCGTATCAATTTCATAAAGTTCGTGAAGACTATCACGGTCACCATTGATAACGGCATAGCCATCTCCCATACCAAGACGCCTAACGGGCTTTAATATATTCTGATCCGCCGCAACTTCAAGTACGGCACTGCCCATTCCACCTTCAAGCGATTGCTCTTCA
>DUBF01000172.1 GCA_012960465.1 Rhodospirillales bacterium
AAGTTGAATTTATCATTGGCCCAACTTGTGACCGGTAATTTCAAAACAGGATGGCTAAATTATGAAAGTCGCTGGAAGAAAAAAAATGTTGAAGCAAAACGCCGTTACCCACAACCCTTTTGGGATGGTTCTTCATTAGTCTGTAAAACATTGTTTCTTTACCCAGAACAAGGTGTTGGTGATCTTATTATTTTTATCCGTTATGTAAAAGTTTTATCGACTAAAACTACGAAAATAATAGTTGAGTGTCCGAAGAGCCTGCACCGATTATTCTCAACAATTCCTGAAATTAATGTTTTGGTAACAAAAGAAGATACACTGCCCGATTTTGACTTTTATGCTCCGTTGCTATCCCTACCGGGTATTTTAAATACTACCCTACAGACCATACCTGTAAATATTCCTTACCTTTTTGCAGATGATCATATCGTGAGTCCCATTATCACTCAGCCTAAGGTATTAAATATTGGTATTGTCTGGGCAGGAAATCCTGCTCATGAAAATGATAAAAACCGCTCCATTAATTTATCATTTTTTTTAGCAATTACGAACATTCACAATACACAATTTTATAGCCTTCAGGTCGGTGACCGAAGAATTGATATGTATCAAGAAGATTTTGCATCCCAGATTATTGATCTAGGTAAACATTTAGGTGACTACGCAGAAACAGCAACCGTTATTAATCAACTGGATCTAATTATCACAGTAGATACATCCGTAGCACATCTAGCCGGGGCAATGGGTAAGCCCGTTTGGGTTTTACTTCCATTTGCACCCGACTGGCGTTGGTTATTAGAGCGAGATGATTCACCATGGTATCCGACCATGCGGTTATTTAGACAACAAGAAAGAGGCAACTGGACCACGGTTTTTAATGAGGTTTATCAAGCGCTCAAGCATACTCAATGACAACATCAAAAGATTTGGATTTATCTGAAGTATTATCATCAACAATCAATGCATTTAAGGCAGGCAATATTTCTGAAGGCAATGAGAAACTGACCGACTTATTAGGTCTTTTAGATTCGACAACGGGTGGATTACCTGAGGAAAAAATATTAGCCTTAAAATCATTTTTACATGAATCCTTCAATCGACTTAAGAATAGAGATTACTTAGGTTTAGCAGATATTCTTGAAAAAGATGTTACCCCTTTACTTGATTTGCCTTTAAGTGCCCTATCAAATGAACTGGTTTCCCACGGCAATCGTTCAAAAACCGAATTTAAACCGTTAATTAATACCGATAAAGGTTTTAATGCAATGATTAAAGGCAAGGAAGGCTATATTGTTTATAACAAAAATGATATTTATATTGGTAAAGCGATAGAGAAATATGGCGAATTCTCAGGGCTTGAAGTTGAAATATTTGAGAACTTGTGCCATCCCAGTGACGTCGTTATTGAAGTCGGTGCTAATATTGGAACGCATACGCTTGTCTTTTCCAGACTCGTAGGACCCACTGGACGAGTCTATGCCTATGAACCGCAAAGAATTGTTTTTCAAACACTATGTGCTAATTTAGCCTTGAACAGTATTACTAATGTTGAATGTATGCAACAGGCACTCAGCAATGAAGTTGGACATTTAGTCATCCCTGAGATCAATTACCATCGGGAAGGAAATTTCGGTGGTATCGAAATTGATAAATTTACCAGTGGCAGCAAGGTCGAAGTTGTTAAGTTAGATTCACGCATTGACCTACCAAGATTGAATTTTCTGAAAATTGATGCAGAGGGTATGGAGCATCAAATTATTAGCGGTGCTGTAGATATTATAAACAAATATAAACCAATCCTTTATGTAGAAAATGATCGACTAGAGAAATCAAAGGCACTCATTGAATTAATTAACACCTTAGATTACAGAATATTCTGGCACCTACCACCCTTGTATAACGAACATAATTATGCGGGTGATTCAGAGAATTTATGGCCTGGCATTGTATCTATAAATATGCTTTGTATTCATCGCTCAGTAAAAACAAATATTGACCTTTTAGAAAACAGTGAGCCTGATTTTCATCCGTTTAAGTAAAAAAAACTTTCAACGAGAATTCAGTGACTAATATCCGATGCGGATACTACTCAACATTTTACCCAATAGGCTCTCATTTAAGTTAGTAAATGACGCTTCAACCGCGAGACAGCCATCCCCCTAATCGCCATACTCTAATCTCTAGCGGGGCCTCCGGGGGTCTCAGGCGCTTTTATGGCCCTTAGCCACACCACTAACACCCGATCACACCATGCAACAAAACAGCCGAAACCGTTTACTGTGGTTACCAGGGTTCACT
>DUBF01000173.1 GCA_012960465.1 Rhodospirillales bacterium
TCTGCCACCGATGAAAATTGTGGACCTTCCATTACCAAATAAGTGCCCCCACGTACTACCTCAATATCACTATTTCTTGCTGCTAATTCTAAATGCTCTACCAGTCTATGACAAACTGGATGCGCCATAGAAACATGAGCCACAAGCCCTGTCTCAAAAAAACTTTTATTTCGAGCAAAAGTTCGATCAATGAACTGATCAACAATCACAAACGTGCCAGGACTTAACTCTTCTTTTAAGGAGCCTACCGCACTCACTGAAATAATATCAGTAACTCCCGCTCTTTTTAATGCATCAATATTTGCTCTAAAATTAATTTCTGATGGAGGTATGCGATGACCTCTACCGTGACGAGGTAAAAATACCATTTGTTGCCCATCTAACTCACCAAATAATAACTCATCTGAAGGTTTTCCAAAGGATGAATCAACCTTTTCCCAGCGAGTATTAGTAAGTCCGTTGATATCATAAACACCACTACCGCCAATAATTCCAAGTACTGTCTTTGTATTATTCATTTCTCTATTTCTTATTTATAAAATTAAATCACTCTGTCATTGCCGCCATCAACTGGCACTTGAGCTGCCGTTGTTTTGGCAAACAAGTGTCCACACATCTCAGCTGCTAGTTCTGCCACATCTTTACTAGTAATTTCAACCTTCATCACATTATTGGTTTTGTACTCATTGACACTAAGTCCATAATGACTTGCTCTTGATTTCAAAACCTCGTCAGTCCAGATGCCAGTATCAAATACTGCATTTGGATGCAGAGCATTAAGTCTAATTCTGTCACTTCCCCACTCCATCGCCAACACGCGCATTAACTGATTAAGGGCAGCCTTAGAGGCTGAATAAGATGCTGCGCCAGGTCCAGGTGCTGGAACATTTTTTGAGCCAATAATAACCACTCTACCGTTATTTGGGGCAAGCTTAAGCAAAGGATAAACTTCACGAAGTAAAGTTAGATTTGCATCTAAATTTACCGAAAATACTTTACGCCATTCATCAGTATCAAGATCAGCAACTGTTTTACTGTCAGGGAAAATACCAGCATTAAGCACAACCATATCGATACCGCCAAAATGACGTACGCTTATCTCAAGCATATCTTTAAGTGATTCTTCATCAGTTATATCACAAACCAACCCTAAGTAATTATTACTTGAAGTACTTTCAATAGAAGCGTCTAAGTCAATTCCTACTACAGCACAACCACGAGCAATAAAAGACTCTACACAAGCCTTACCGATGCCTGATGCTGCACCAGTAATCAAAACAACTTCACCTTGAAACTCGAGCGCTTTACCACCTTTTTGTAGTTTTGCTTGCTCTAGATCCCAATATTCAAGATCAAATATATCCGATGCTGGCAATGCCTGCCAACCACCGAGCTTTTCAGCTCTAAGTATGCAATGCATTGTGTGCTCGTATATATCAGAAATAATCCTAATTTCATTCATATTTTTTCCTACCACACAAAGACCAAACTCTTGATCCAAAACTACTCGTGGAGCTGAGTCTAACATAGTTTTTCGCTCTTTTGCATTAGGCTCATGTGTATCAAAATATGTCTTATATCTTTGTGCATAAGAGTCAACATCACGACCAATCATTGGAATGCGCTTAGTACGAATTACATGGTCTGGTGTGACGGGGCCTCTAGTTGCAATGTCCATAACATCATGTCTATTGGAAAATTCGATGCCCTGTTCACTACCAGTTAGATTGAACAATACTGGATTACCAATTGTTGAAGAAATTTCATTGCGCAATTTTGCAACTTCACTTCGTATTGAACTTGTATTTGCACTAACTGAAGGCTGTTCTATCTCCCACGCATTTTGATTTTTTAAGTACTCTTCTGCAAGACCTACTAAATCAATCATCCTGTCGTAGGATTGTTTGGCTGTTTCACCAAAAGAAAAAATACCGTGATTAAGCAACACCATACCTTCAGTTTCACTTGTTGCTTGTTCTGAAAACAACCGATCAACGTCTTTCGATAAGTCAAAACCAGGCATTACACAGGGAACAATAACAACTCGATTACCATAAATTTCTCGTATTCTATCCTCACCATTCGATGTATTAGAAATAGTAACGACAGCATCAGCATGTGTATGGTCAACATACTTAAATGGTAAGATCGCATGTAAAATAGTTTCAACTGAAGGAACTGGGGCTGATGAATTAGTTAATTGGGTTTTAAGCTCATTTACCATTTGTGGATCAGAGAGCTTATCTAGTTTGGCAAGTTTAAGCATGTGTGTAATTCGCACTG
>DUBF01000174.1:0-1124 GCA_012960465.1 Rhodospirillales bacterium
AATTTTATTTATTTTTTTTATTATTAAACTAGCATTAGCTACTCAAACACCTGGTGAGAAATATTTTGTTGATATTAACAAACTTCCAAAACCTTATGCTACAAAAAGCATCCCAAATTCACATCATAATTTAGATGAGGGATTTTCTGCTTTAGTTTCTTTAAACTCCAAATTTCAGCACCGGATCCAGTTAGCCGCATTGTATTATAGCCTCTGGCGGCAGCATCTATAGCCACGGGGCTGTGTAAAAGAGACACATGACCTCGTTGGCTAAACATGACATTATAATTTAATTCGTGGCTAAGGTTTTCCCATAATTTCAATGAATGTTCGTAGAACTGACGATTACCGCGTTGAAAATAATTCGAGCGTACGATCGTGGTATTACGACCCGCATTGCCACCACCCAGCCAGCCTTTTTCTAGAACTGCAATATTTTTTGTTCCATGATTTTTTGCAAGATAATATGCTGTCGCTAGACCGTGAATACCTCCGCCAACGATGACAACATCATATTGAGCCTTGGGCTCGCAATCTTGCCATTGCCGATCCCACCCTTTCTGATCATTCAACCCATTTTTGAGAATATTCCATGCTGAAAAGCGGGTCATGTAACGTCGTTTCGGTGTAAAAAAATCATTTGCAATACTCTATTGTAATAAATTAAAAGTTCAACAAAGTATTCAGGAAACTGCGAATTTATTATATCAATCGTTATGGAATTAAGAGGCTAATTGTGTGAGTTGACCCGGTGGCCTCTCGCTTTCCATTAAAAACAGGGGTGTGAAAAATAAAATAACAAATACAGAATTGAAAAGCCCCTATAAATTGAATATATAACTGACGCTGGAATGGTTATGCTTACGTCAGAACGAGGAGTTCTACTCTAACAGGTGAAATCCCACATTTACTTATAAAATCCCCGCTATTGAATTTGTCTTCAGTTTAAGGACCAGGTGGATATATCAGCAGCAACAAATTGAGGCCTTGCAACGGGATTTCGGTGATCTGCCAATTTGCTTTGTTAAGGCCTAATATAGTTTTTCAACAGATCCTAATTCAAAGGGTGCTCCGGTTGACCACGAAACTCCTATTAAGGAAGTACGATTATCTGCAGGGGCTGG
>DUBF01000174.1:1253-13485 GCA_012960465.1 Rhodospirillales bacterium
GACAGAAGGGCTTTTTTAGCTTTCTAACTAAAGCTGTAATTGACTAATCGGAACGTAATTTAAATCTTTGAATTTTTCCAGTTGCTGTTTTTGGTAAGTCATCAACAAAATTAAACCAACGGGGGTATTTGTAACGAGCTAATCCGGACTTACAATGCTCAAGAAGTTCAGCCTCTAGGTCCTCTCCAGCGTCGGTTGGATCATTCAATACGACGAATGCTTCAGGTTTTATTAATTGTTCATTATCTTCTCTGCCAACAATAGCGGCTTCTAATACTTTTGGATGTTCAACAAGTTTGTTTTCGATTTCAACCGGAGAACACCAAATGCCTCCTACTTTCAGCATGTCATCGCTGCGTCCACAGCAGAAGAAGAACCCCTCATCATCCTGATAATAAGTATCGCCCGTATACATCCATCCATCTTTGAGAGATTCAGCCGTTTTTTCTGGATTACGCCAATAAAGTTTTAAAAGTGAATCGCCTCTAATCATTAGATCACCAGTTTCTCCGGTTGGCACTTCTTGACCCTTACTGTCAACGACCTTGCCCTCGTAGCCTGGAACGGCGAGGCCGCTTGCGCCAGGTTTTACATTCCCAATTCGATTAGATAAAAAAATGTGTAGAATTTCAGTAGTACCAATACCATCTAAAAGTGGGATGCCTGTCTTATCTACCCAACGTTTTAATAAGTCAGGTGGCAATGCCTCGCCTGCAGACGTGCATACACGTATTGATGAGAGATCAGGGTCCTTTCTCTCAGTTGATCCCATCGATTTTAATTGAGCTGCATAAAGTGTAGGAACCCCATAAAAAATAGTAGGCTTATATGTTTCAATAACTTCGTGACATGAATTTGGGGTGGGTGGGCCAGGTAAGAGAATTGCTTCTGCCCCAACCCAAAGTGGAAATGTCATGGCATTACCAAGGCCATAGGCAAAAAATAATTTTGCGGCAGAGAAACAAATATCTCTTTCGTTTACACCTAAAATTCCGACCGCATAGTGTTGGCTGGTAACGACCATATCTTTGTGGGCATGGATAACGCCTTTAGGGCCGCCGGTAGTGCCAGATGAATATAACCAGAAACAATCTTCATCAGCTGCCGTTATTGCTGCGTCAAGATGCGGCGATGCATTTAGCATTTGTTTAGCAATAGTTTCACCTGACCCGTCGGTTGATAACATTATTTTTGGTTTGTGCGTTGATTGTTCCAGAGCAGGATTAACTTCGGATGAGTATTCTGGGGAGTATAAAACTCCTGCTGCCTCAGAGTTTTCGATCATGTAAGCGTAGTCTTTGGCCCGAAGTAATGTATTTAAGGGAACCGGGATTATACCCGCCTTTATTGCGCCCCAGAATAAGTAATAGAACTCAGCGCTATCCTTAACAATCATCAAGATACGGTCGCCTTTGCTAGCACCTAAATTGACAAGAGCATTTCCTGCCCGATTTACATGCTCAGCTAAGGTTCTGTAGGTTACTACTCCGCCACCGTGAATTCGGATCGCGACTTTATCGCTACGACCTTCTTCTAGATGCCGGTCAATGAAAGGTACGGCCACATTAAATGTATCTGAATAACTGATAATGGCAGGACTTACTGTGGCGTCTATTGATACAACATTATCTGACATCCATACCTCCTTAACTTTACTTCATTCAATTACAAATAAACCTCAATCGCAATTCTAAAATTGCGCAATCGAGGTTTATTTGTAATTGATTTACCTTTTTAATGAAATTTGACGTATTCGAAGTTGGGCTCCTTTCCTTGAATACCACGCGCTGGGGGCGCAATCCATCCGGCTATTTTACCAACCTCAGTTACAGGTGTCATAAGGTTTTCAACAAAAGTTCTGTCTTCTGCTGTTGGGATCCAATTATTTCTATCAGCGTTCCATTTTTCTTCGGAGATGATATTGCCATCGATATCAGCATTGATGTCTGCATAAACACCGATATTTCTATGAAAGGCCGAATGGGGCAAGCTTAATTTACAATCGATTTCAGCACTTGCTATCATTTTATTCCAGCGATCTACACCACGTTGACAGTCATCACGGTAATCATTTCGTAGGCGCTCATTGATTGAGCCTAGAGCTCCCGTTTCAGATATAATAACTCTATTACCTTCGATCTCGGGTACCATATAAACGTCATTATCTAACTGATGGTCGTCATTAATTTTCATTTCTTGGAAACGACCCTTCAGGCCCATATTATAGAAATTAGCTGCATTGGTTGATTTCTCCTGACCAAAAAGGTCTAGGCAGATAGAGAAATGAAAATTAATCCACTTTTGTATTGTTGCGAGGTCTATACCACCGTGTTTCCTAATATCTAAAGTATCATGTTCTTTAATTAACTCAATACTTCGCTCTACCACTCGGCCCACGCCAGATTCTCCAACGAACATATGGTGTGCTTCTTCTGTAAGCATGAAGTTACATGTTCGTGATAATGGATCAAATCCAGATTCAGCAAGTGAATTCAATTGGAATTTACCATCCCTATCCTGGAAGTACGTAAACATAAAGAATGAGAGCCAATCTGTGGTGGGTACGTTAAAGGCCTCTAAAATCCGGGGTTTATCTTCATCACCTGAATGACGCATTAGCATTTCTTCTGCTTCCTCGCGCCCATCACGTCCAAAATAAGCATGAAGTAAATATACCATGGCCCACAAGTGTCGACCTTCTTCAACGTTTACTTGGAAAAGGCTTCGAAGATCGTAAAGCGACGGACAGGTTCGGCCAAGTTGTCGTTGCTGTTCAACTGAAGCGGGTTCTGTATCACCTTGAGTAACAATTAATCGTCTGAGTTCCGCGCGGTACTCGCCCGGAACTTCTTGCCAAGCATCTTCACCTTTATGGGCACCAAAACCAATTTTTCGATTTTCTTCTTTATCCCCTAAGAAAATACCCCAGCGATACTCAGGCATTTTAACCATGTCAAAATGAGCCCAGCCTTTAGCGCTAACGTCGATTGCAGTGCGTAAAAAAATTTCGTAATCGGAGCTTCCAACTGGTCCAAGCTCATCCCACCAATTCAGAAAAGCCGGTTGCCATGCTTCTAACGCCCGTTGCAGACGGCGGTCGTCAGCTAGATTAACGTTGTTTGGAATTTTCTGGGAATAATCGATCGTGGTCATAATTATACTCGCTTTCTGTCAAATTTAGCTTGTTTGCCCGTTCCAAAAAGTTTCAGGGCTCCGTCTTCACCAACCGCATTTGGCCGTTGAAAAATCCAGTTTTGCCAAGCACTAAGCCGGCCAAATATTTTGGTTTCTATAGTTTCAGGGCCAGCAAATCGCAGGCTGGCCTCCATTCCGGTGAGAGCATCTCCGGAGTAACTTGCACGTTCTTCTATCGCAATTCTGACTTCATCTTCCCAATCAATATCGTCGGGAATAAAGGTTACGAGGCCGAGGCCTTCGGCTGTCTCTGCATCCAGATTTATGCCTATTTCTGCTTTGATAGCCGCAATCTTTGTCTCATCATCTAAAAATCGTGTTTCAAGCCGACTTAGGTCATTACACATTGGAAGAAGCCCAAAATTCATAGCAGTTGGTCGCAGAGTTGCTGCCGCTACGTTGGAACCCTCGAAAATACCATCGAGCATAAAACTACGATCAGCAGCAAGAACAAGTTCCATCAGAGTGCCTGTGTAACAGCTACCAGGTTCTACAAGTGTAATTATGCTGCGAGAAGAAACATCTAGTCGTTTAAAAGTGCGTTTAATATAGAGTATGATTTCTTTAACAAGCCAATTATCGGCGTTATTAATAAGTGCTTCGTCAGCAGCCGCAATAAAATCTGCATTACCCTCGGTTTTAAAGACCCATGTCGTAATTTCGTTTTCATTGGTACGAAGGTGGAGTATCAGATCATCGAATTCACGGGCAAAAGCTAGGGGCCAGAAGTTAACACCGGCAGCTTGGATAGCGGCGATCTTTTGCTCAGGTTTATTGGTTGGAGCGTGGATGGTTATTTCAGCGGTAAGGACTTCACGGTTAATTTTACAAGAAATTGAATTGTAATTAATTTCATCATTTGAGATTTCTCGTAACAAAGGTGATAGGACCACCCCTTTTTGATTGTTTGGACGAGATGAAGATTCAGCAAATTCTTTGGCCCTTTCTTTGGCCTTATCCATCAATTTTGAACGCGGGACTAATTCATCAACGAGGTTCCACTCCACAGCGCGTCTACCTTTTATTCCTTCATTAAGTGTACAAAAATAATCTGCGTGATCACGGCGTACGTTCCGTTTATCGACAACACGAGTGAGGCCGCCGGTGCCTGGTAGAACGGCGAGAAGAGGAACTTCAGGAAGAGAAACTGTACTCGCGCCGTCGTCGATAAGCATAATGTGGTCTGCTGCGAGAGCGAGTTCATAACCACCTCCGGCAGCTGTGCCGTTAACGACGCAGAGGTACTTTTGATCAGATTTTGTTGTTGCATCTTCTATGCCGTTACGTGTCTCATTCGTGAACTTACAGAAATTTACTTTATGTGCATGGGTTGATGTTCCTAGCATAGCAATATTGGCGCCGGCGCAAAATACTCGATCTTTTGCGGAAGTGATTATAACACTTTTAATTTCTGGGTGCTCAAATCTTAGACGTTGGGTAGCGTCATAGAGCTCTATATCTACACCTAGGTCGTATGAATTCAATTTGAGCTCATACCCCGGGACCATACCGCCATCTTCTGCCACATCCATTTCTATAGTTGCAACTGGTCCCTCGAAGCTTAGCTTCCAATGTTTGTATCGATCAGGGTTGGTTGAAAAATCAATCATAATAGAATCTTTTCCTATTTTTCCGCTTAAATGCTTCTTAGTAGCGAATACAGTATAAACATCAAAGAGTATGCATATCTATTTTTTTATATTAATACCTTAGAATCTACCAAAAATCTAAAATAAGTAAATCGGTACTAAAATACCTATTTACATAATCTCTTTTTCGCATCATTCTGTCAAGTATCTAATTTTATAAATTTTAATATAAATTGAAGGGCAATTATGTACTCGGAAGATCGGAAATTTGATATTAAATTACGACCAGCAGAAGTTGATGATTTGCAAAAAATTATAGATCTAGACACGCTAGTAAGTGGTATAGAAAAGAAAACATACTGGGAAGATCGCTTTGATCGTTTGAAAAGCGCAGATTCTAGTCATCTTATTGTTGCCGGATCTTTGGATCCTAAAAGCCCCGATGAGATACTGGGGTTTATCGTGGGCGAGGTTCGTGCTTGGGAATTTGGCTCTCGCCCATGCGGTTGGATATTTGCGATTGGTGTTAGTCCTGATTATCGTGTCCGGGGGATCGGTGAAAAATTATTTGATGCTATTTGTGAATCCTGTAAGAAAGATGGTGCAAATTCTATTCGAACTATGATTGCGCGACGTGATCAACTCAACATGTCGTTTTTTAGGGCTCAAGGTATGATGGGGGGGCCTTTCATTGAATTGGAAAAATCTCTCCGTTAAATTACCTAGTATCTGTGGGAGATTATCTGGGTGAAATTACAGAAGGCAACTCAATTTGGACTGTATGCGGTTTTAGAACTTGCTCGTGATCCCTCTCGCCAACTTTCCGCCATAGAGATTGCGGATAAGTATGGTATATCATCGAACCATCTAGCAAAAGTTTTACGAGATCTCGGTCGGGCAGGTTTGGTTGATGCAGTTCGCGGTGCAGGTGGTGGATATCGGTTTTCTAGTAATTCAAAACGAGTGACGCTGATGGATGTTATAAATATATTCGAAGATATTGGTAGCGAGGCGTCTGGAACTTCCGATTTAGGTGATGGAACAGATATTGGGCGTGCTCTTCTCGTGATTCGTAATGAAATTGATGAAATTACGCAGGCAACCTTTGGTTCTATTACACTTGATACACTGCTAAAAACCATGCGATGGCAGCGGGATGTTATATAAATTTAAGCCTTTAAATTAGAAATAATGAAATAGAAAATGGAATGTATGAGACAATTTGGAAGGGGATCGTATTTCATGCCTAAGGTAGACTTTCTAATAACCGCTCAATGGGAACCCATCTGACTGTAGATATGCAGGAATATTTTTTAAAATTTAGACAATTATTATATCGTTTCCTCGCTATTTTAACCTTTGTTATTTTAGGGATGATGCGACACTCAGATACTTTGTTAGCGGAAGAGCCTCCTGTTGAGCCACTGCGTATTGGGACGTTTTTATCGATAACAGGTCAAGCAGCGTTTATTGGGGCGCCAGCTCTTGCTACCCTCAAACTTTATGTCAATTTACTTAACATTAGGGGAGGCTTGTTAGGTCGTAAAGTTGAGTTGATTGATTATGATGTTGGTATTGATCCTAGAACAGCACAAATAGCAGTGAGACGTCTGATATATTTTGATAAAGTTGATGCTATCATTGGAGGCTCGACCTCAGGAGCGACTATGTCGGTATTACCGATTATTAGTGAGGCCAAGATCCCATTTATAGCATTGGCTAATTCTGGAGCATTGCTTCATCCCATTCGTAGTTGGGTATTTAAATCTTCACAGACACACCGGATGGCATGCAAAACAATACTAAATGACATGCAACGGCGTGGGATAGAATTTCTCGGTATGATTTCAGGGGATGATGGGTTTGCCTCGACTACGAGAGCACATTGCATCGAAATAGCCAAAATACTCGGTATTTCTGTAATTGCTGATGAGGTATATCGCTCTCAAACAAGAAAAGTTTTGGAGCCGCTCAAGAGAATTAAAATGAAAAGAAAAGTACAGGCAGTGCTTAATGTGGATTTCGGCTCGTCACCCGCCTACGTGACGCGTGATTTCCGCAAACTTGGTTTTGATATACCATTATATCAGACCCATGGGGTGGCCACACTTGACTATCTAGATTTATCTGGAGTGGCTGCAGAAGGAGTAAGACTACCGGTTCCTCCGATTGTTATTGCGGATAAATTGGATGATGCGGATCCAATAAAATCGATACTTTTAAGCTATATAAAGTTATATGAGCGACGCTGGGAGGTCACACCCAGTGTTTACGGTTCGTATGCCTTCGACGCAATTAGGCTGTACGCCTCCGCAATTCGCCGAGCACGCAGTTTTGAGCCCAAAAAGATCAGAAAAGCGTTGGAAGAAACAGAAAATTATGTTGGGGCTAATGGATTGGTTAAAATGTCGCCTAAAAATCATATGGGTTTGTATTTTAGAGCCTTTAGGATGGTCGAGATACGGGATGGAGATTGGACGCCTGTTAATTAACAGGCGGGTTGTCAATCATGATAGACATAGGCATAAATCGTACAATGGATATAAGGAATCTTGATGAAAGTACTTGGTGTTATTCCGGCACGCTGGGCGTCAACGCGATTTCCAGGCAAGCCACTTAAACAAATTGCCGGTAAGGCTATGATCCATTGGGTTTGGGATCAGACCAAAAAATCTGCAATTATATCGGAGGTGGTGATCGCCACGGATGATAAACGCATTGCTGACTATTGTAGAGTAAATGGGCTCGATTTTGTGATGACGTCGTCATCTCATCCAACAGGAAGTGATCGATTAGCTGAGGTTGCTGACAAAATTTCAGCCGATGTCTATGTTAATGTCCAAGGCGACGAACCACTAATTGAACCGGAGGCAATTGATGCGGTCACTTCTTGCCTTTTGACTGCAATGGATCGCGGGATTGAACTGGCCACGGGTTATATTGAAAAGGCAAGTGAAGAACAGCTGGATGACCCTTCCATTGTTCATTTGGTGCCAAGTATGGATGGCTGCGTTATCACTTTTACCCGTTTACCGGTTCCGTATCCACTTGCAGAGACCATGCAGCGGACGGTTCATGTTGGTTTATACGCTTTCACACGAAAAGCATTAAAGTTGTTCTCTAAACTTGAACGCGGACCAGTGGAACGGGCTGAAAGTATTGAAGTTATTAGGTATCTTGAGCATGGCTATCGGATTGCCTGTGTGCCAGTAACGCCGGGGTCTTTTGGTGTTGATACACCAGAAGATCTTGTCAAAGTTGAAGCTATCCTGAGGAAAAAATAATGAACCAGTTGACCAAAGAACAATTTTTAGAACGTCTTGCCGATATCAAGCTATTATCTCTTGATACAGATGGTGTTTTAACAGACGGCGGACTTTATTTCACCGATGATGGCGAAGAACTACGCAAATTCAATGTGAAAGATGGCCTTGGCATTCAACGTGTCCAGGCTGCAGGTGTTAAAGTAGCCATTATTACAGCTAGCTCAACGCCCTCCATAGCCCATCGTGGACGTCGGCTTGGCGTAGATTATGTTTTCCTTGATTGCGATGATAAGCTCGCAACCCTTGTTGGTATTTGTGATGAGATGGGTATAGACCTCGATCAAGTTGGACATGTTGGAGATGATTTGAACGATCTTCCTGTTTTTGATGCGGTTGGCTGTCCAATGACGGTGGTTGATGCAGCAGATGAGGCATTATCATCAGCGCTATTTGTCACAAAGAAAAAAGGTGGTGAGGGAGCTGTTCGGGAAATTTGCGATCTTATAATTAGTATTCAAGGGTAGCAGAATTTTATGCCTACTAAAAACAATAGGCTACACCAACAAACTGACCTTGGTGTTAGGCTTGTTGAATTAAAATCTTTAGCCCTTAAAATACTGTCGGTTGAGCCAAAAAATACCGATGCTTTAAATAGTCTCGGTCTTATCAGTATGCAGCTTGAACTTTTTGATGAAGCCGTTAGTTTTTTTGAACAGGCTCACAATATTTTGCCCGATCGCCAAGATTATATCGATAATCTAATAAAGAGTCTTGAGTTTTACAGTAAAAATATGTGTAATTTAGGACGTTTATCCGTGTCAATAAAAATGCTGGAGCGAGCATTAATACTTAGTCCTGATAACGCAGCGATTACATGTAGATTGGCGTTTGTTCTTGGGCTAGCAAATCGTAATGAAGAGGCTTTGCTCGCATCGGAACAAGCTCTTCTAAGTGATCCAAAATTTGTCCAAGCTTATGAGGCAAGGGGGTTAGCCTTACTTGGTTTGGACCGAATTAATCCAGCAATTAAAAGTCTTAAAAGGGCACTGGAATATAATGAGATTTCTGCAAGTGCTCATACAAACTTGGGATTAGCTTACCGCGCGAAAGGGGAGACCAAAGGGGCTATTGATTGTTTTAAGAAGGCTATTTCTATCGATGAACATAATACGCAAGCCTACAATAATTTGGGCGTCTCATTTCTTGATTCAAACAAACTAGAACAAGCGGAAGAGGCCCTTCGAGACGCGGTGGCTATTGATCAAGACTTCGCTGAAGCTCACTTTAATCTCAGCCGTGTAATGTTAATGGCTGAAAATTTTAAAGCAGGATGGAAACACAACGAATGGCGTTGGCTTTGTTCCACTTTCCCGTCTACATGGCGGGAATTTCCACAGTCGATGTGGCAAGGCGAAGACCTGAGAAATAAGAAAATTTTAGTTTGGAGCGAACAAGGTATTGGCGACGAGATCATGTTTGCTAATACGCTCCCAGAACTTATCAAGAATAGTGGGGGTGTTGTTATGGAATGTAGTGATCGTTTAGTGCCAGTTTTTAAGCGTTCTTTTGAAGGCGTGCACGCTTTTGCGCGGCAAGATCCACCCAACTCTGAAATTAAAACTATTAATGCTGATGTTCAGATACCGTTAGGCTCTATATGTAATTTCTATCGAAAAAAAGCTGAAGACTTTCCAGCCGTATTGGGCGGTTATCTTAAATCTGATCCTAAACTGACCTCAAAAATTAAATCCCGTTATTCGTCGTTAGGGTCTGGTATAAAAGTGGGTATTAGTTGGAAAAGTGGTAATCCAATAGTCGGACATGAGCGTTCTATTCCAATAGAATTTTGGCACGAAATATTTACCTTAAGAGGCTGTCATTTTATTAATCTGCAATACGGAGAATTTGAAGAAGATCTGAAACGCGTTTTTGAGACGACGGGTGTAAGCATTTTTCAAGATAATTCGATAAACCCCATAAATAATGCAGAAGATTGGTTTTCTCAAATAGGGGCCCTGGATCATGTAATCTCAGTCGATAATTCGACTATACAAGTTTCTGGGTCACTAGGGGTGCCAACTTGGGTGCTTTTGTCTAGCACCCCAGAGTGGCGATTTGGATTAAATCGCTCCGACCATCTGTGGCATCCATCGGTTCGCGTTTATAGACAGCGAAAAAAAGGAGAATGGGGCCCGCTAATGAAAGAGGTTGCCTTGGCTTTTGCATCATTTATCAAAAGGTAGTCCCAATTAAATTCTAACTTGGTGATAATGTTTTAGTTGTTATATCCGTATTGTCGTTAATTCGACTTTCCATGACGTCTTCAACATGCACCCCTAATTCGGGGAACATTCTTATTAGTTCGTTAAATTTTTCTTTTCTAAGTTCTAATAGTTGGCACTCTGTTTGTGATATAACATCAGCCATACGGACAGATTCTCTCAGGATGCCTGCCTCACCAAAAAAATCTCCAGGTCGAAGTATCACGGGGTTGGTCTTGATTTCAACTTCAACTTCACCTGTTATAATAAAAAACATCGCATCCGCATTATCTCCTTGTTTCACGACTACATGGCCAGGAGGCACAAGAAGTGGTGTCAACATTCCAGCAATATTAGCAATTTGATCTGCATTTAAATCTGAGAATAAGGGAACTTTTGCAATCAGCCGCCATGTTACAATAAATTCGTGTTTTTGGATTTCATTTGCAAATCCCGTTGCAATTACACCAATGGGTAAGGCAGCTAAGCCAATCGCTAGTATCATTGTCATGCCTGCAAATAATTTACCTCCATTTGTAATTGGCGTTACGTCACCGTAGCCCACTGTGGTGAGTGTAGCTAGAGCCCACCACATGGATTCTGGGATGCTAGAAAATTTTTCTGGCTGAACTTTATGTTCAAACAAATATATGATTGAGGATGTAAAAAGAAGAGCGACTAGCATAATAAAAAAGGCTGCTGTTAGAGCCCGGCGCTGTTTAGTTAAAACAGCCCAAACAACAGAAAGTGCCTCGGAATAACGAGTTAGTTTGAGTAATCGCAACATTCTTAAAATTCTAAGTATCCGCAAATCGATAGCGAAAAACATAGTAAGGTAAAAAGGAAGAAAGGCGAGTAAGTCGATTATCGCCATTGGTGACATTATGTACTTAATTCGTCCTGTAATTGGGTTGGAATAGTCATTAACTTTGTCTTCTGTGCAGGACCATACCCGAAGTAAATATTCAATTGTGAAGACAGCGACCGAGAACACCTCAAAATAATAGAAGATATTTTCATATGAAGCATTTATCGACGCTACTGTTTCTAGCATGATTGCGAGTATATTAAGCAGAATTAGTGCTATAATAAACCGATCAAAAATAAGCCCAAACCGGTCGCCTGGAACTGCAATGCTCATAAACTCATGTGTACGTAGTCTTAGCAAACTGCATAACTTTCAAAAATCTATTAAGTTAAATGTATGTGCTCATCTTTATGACTGAATTGTTGGCCTCCGTCCACGCCCGAGCTCAGATGGCCTATTTTTATGAGCCGTCTGATCTCGATTGCAGGGCACCTATCCATGATTATATTTAAACCAGCTTTTTCCGCAATATGTGCTGCGTGATCGCTTCGAATATCAAGTTGCATCCATATTGTTTCAATCTTTTTAAGTTTTGATAAGCTGATGGACACTTTGGTAATTTCAATGGCGTGATGGACGTTACGAAATATTTCAACCATTTGAAATTCATCTGGCACCAGGTCAAGGCTTGTATACACTTTCTCTCCGTTGATACGCCGATCACTATTTAGACTATTCACAGGTATTACTCTGTAATTTCTTTCTTGTAGAAATTGCATAACCCTGTTGCTGGCTCGATGAGGTTTAGGGCTAGCACCTACCATTGCTATTGTTTTTGTTCGCTGAAAAATACTGGCGATATGGTCATCAGTGTAATGCAGGGTTGACATTATTACTTCACCGACCTCGCCAAGTGGCATCGCGCTTCTCTAGGAATGCGTCGATGCCTTCATGGGCGTCGTGCTCCTGCATATTTTTAGCCATGATCTCTGAGGTGAAGGCATAGGCCGCTTCTAAATCCATATCGATTTGCTTATAGAAAGCATTCTTCCCCATAGAAATTGTCATGCTGGAGTGCTTGGTAATTTTGTTTGCGTAAGCCATGACGGTCTT
>DUBF01000175.1 GCA_012960465.1 Rhodospirillales bacterium
ATGCTTAATCATCTCGGTGAGGATGATGAATCCTTGTTTCCTTAACTTACCGATGACCTTGGGTAAATCAGCAATGTATAGACTCAAAAAAGCATCAAGACGAGTGAGTGACTTGCCTGATCTTAACCACCCTAGTGCCGCGGCTGCTTGCGTGTATCTGTTACTCATAATCTTCTCCTTTATATCAGGAAAAGCCGTTGAGCGAGGGGGAGTTGGGCCACTTTGTATCACGCGTAAATATGATAAAATAGTAGCTAGCAAAGAGAGGCGATTGGCCGCCTAACTTCGTTAAAGCCATTGTGGTGAAACCCCTCACTACAGTGGCTTTTTAGCGTCCAGTGTTATGTGGAGCGTTGTTTGGATTTGGTTGTCTGTTTTGGATTATTCGAGTAGTCACTTTTTGTCGAGATTCTATGCAAGCACCAGATATCTCTGTTTGAATGATTTCTTGAATTTCAGAGTCAAGCCAAAATGAGCAGCCATTGACTTTAACGGGGGGAGGAATTAAGCCGTCTTGAATTTGACGATATAAGCAGGTTTTACTGCGTGACAGCTTGTTTGTTACTTGTTTTGTTCTTAGTAATTGAGGCATTAAGATCCCTTATATATTGAACATATATTTTTTCCGGTTTCTTTTTTGTCTTTTTGATTTTTAGGTGCCTCGGAACCCACTTAAGCATGGACTGAGGGGGCTGCCTTTCGCTATGAGCCAAAGAGAGCATTATCAAAAAACATTTACGTCTCCGGACGAGTTCTGGGAGGTTTTTTAGAGCCAGCACCCAGACAAAAGGCATCTTATGTACATTATACTCGCTAATAATGTTTTAGTGAAACATATTATGCCATGCTGTATGTTCTTGTATTAGTGTGGGTTTGTTGGGGTTAGGATTGCGGCTTTGGGTCAAGGTAATTACTCCACGACTCCATTAGTGTTCGGCGTTTATTGAATAAATCTCCGCGGCGATATGCTGCTTCAGTTGAGTTTTTAATGGCGTGTGCCAGAGCCATTTCAACAACATGATTTGGGAAGTTCGTGGTCTCGCCTGCCCAGTCTCTAAATGATGACCTAAAGCCATGAACCGTGATATCTGTGTATTTCATTTTTCTTCTTAGTAGTTCCCATTTTGCTCGGTGGTTGATTGGTTTTCCAATTTTATGTCCGGGGAATAGGTAAGGATTATCGAGAACTTTAGGGAGAGAGTTAATTAATTTTAGCGCTTGAT
This sequence comes from Rhodospirillales bacterium, assembly GCA_012960465.1. GTDB lineage: Bacteria > Pseudomonadota > Alphaproteobacteria > Rhodospirillales > UBA2165 > TMED23. Next base: position 1,224 of record DUBF01000175.1, read on the forward strand.
CTGCGAGGGGGATTCGATGTTCTCGACTTGATTTCATTCGTTCAGAAGGAATTGTCCAAATACCATCATCAAGGTTTATTTCAGTCCATTTTGCGTATCTAACTTCATCAGACCTAGTGGCGGTTAGTATCAATAGTTGCAGTGCTTTCGATGGGAATGATTCGTTCTTTTGGAGTTCACCCATGAGGGAGTGGCAGTCTTGATATGGCATTGCTGTGAAATGAGAAACTCGGGAAAGACGTTTCGGGTTGGGGAGTAATTTATCCAGATGCCCTTTCCATCTTGCGGGATTAAATTGTTCACGGTATTGGTGCGCTGAAGCGTAATCTAGAATGTTCTCAATTCTGGATTGAAGTCGTTTAGCAGATACGGGTTTGGTGTTCCAAATAGGTGTAAAGGTTTTTAAAATATCTTCGGTGTCAATTCGGTCAATTCTTTTCGCGCCTAAATGATGTTTAGCATCAGTTGTTATGGAACGAACCCATGCCTTTGCATGGTTGCGACTCCAAGCGTTGCGGTGTGATCTTAAATAACGTGCTGATATTTCAGTGAAGGTGGGTATCTTTGGCGCCTTGTTTGCCTTAATTGGGTCGACACCTTGGCTAACTAGTTTTCTAGCTTCGTGGGCGCGTAGGCGCGCGTCTGAAAGTGATACTGTTGGGTATGCGCCAAGTCCCATCTCTCTGCGTTTATTGTTGAAAGTGAATCTGAGTTCCCAGCGCTTTGAGCTTTTTTTGGAAACAATTAGGCGAAGCCCTGCCCCGTCTTCGTGTTTTCCAGGTTCGGCATTAAGAACTTGTCTGGCAGACAGTTTGTTGATTACCATTGCTTATAGCCCCCCCCATTCTACCCCCCAATTAATCTAGGATTGTATTATACCGTATGGTTCTAGAAAGGACTATAGTTATTATATTTCAATAGGTTATATGAATATAAATACCACTATTGACTATAACCGCAAGGACAAGGGTTCATAGCGGCAATGAGTTGAAATCGTGATGGAAAGTCCGATTGATTATTGGCGCGGGAAATG
>DUBF01000176.1:0-1554 GCA_012960465.1 Rhodospirillales bacterium
GCCTTATTTAGCCTTATTTTAACAAACACCACAAACTCAATCACTTAGCTCGAAACTATACTCACTCGGGCGTATTTGCGTTTCTCTACTTATATACTTAAGCCTATGCTTCTACTGACTGACTATTAAACTGCAAGTCATATAGCCTCTTGTAGGCTACCCCCGTTTTCAATAACTCACTGTGTGTGCCTTGCTCAACAACCCGACCCTCTTCCATGACAATAATGACATCAGCCCTTTGTATGGTTGATAATCGATGGGCCACTACAATCGTCGTTCTATCTTTCATCACTTTGTCTAACGCTAGTTGAATAAACCTTTCTGACTCGTTATCTAATGCCGAGGTTGCTTCGTCCAATATTAAAACCGGTGCATTTTTTAAAAAGGCCCTAGCCAAGGCTAACCGTTGCCGCTGCCCTCCTGACAAATTCAACCCATTCTCACCAATCTCCGTATCCAATCCTTGAAGCATTTTTTGTATGAATTCTATCGCATGCGCATCTGTTGCTGCCCTCACCACCTGATCCCTTGACACACCCTCTAGGCAACCATAGGCAATATTATTGGCGACGGTATCATTAAACAATGTCACATGCTGTGTTACCAATGCTATTTGTTCACGCAAATTTGCCAAACTATAGTCTTTTAGCTCTACCCCATCAAGATAAATCCCACCCTCTTGATACTCATAAAACCGAGATAATAACTTAATCAAGGTGCTTTTCCCGCCCCCCGACACCCCGACTAACGCAACCGTCTGTCCTGCCTTTATTTTCAAATTAATGTTATTAAGCGCCAACGCCTTTTCTTTTGCATACGTAAACGATACGTTCCTAAATTCAATTCCCCCTACTACCCTGTCTTTTTCATAACTCCCGTCATCCTCTTCCAAGGGCTCGTCTAATACTTCGAACAATGACTCGGCGGCTGCCACTCCCCGACGCATCTCGCCATTAGCTTCACTTAGCTGCCTTATCGGCCGAGGCAATAAAAATGCGGCCGTCAAATAAGCAACAAACTCCCCAGGTCCTGCGTCCTCCATCAAAATTAATGCCAGATACATCAACCCAGCTAGCGCCAATGAAATAATAAACTGTATTAACGGGTTATGAATTGACATAGTCATCACCAACTTTAAAAATTGCTGCCTATTATTTAAACTCGCCTGCGCAAATCGTTTTCTTTCATACTCTCCCCCTCCAAAACTTTTCACAACCTCCACCCCAACCACCATTTCTGAGGTAACGTGAGTCATATCCCCGACGGTTTCTTGCATCTTTTTACTTAACCGCTTCATACGTTTACTTACATATTTCACCAAAACAGCCACAAGCGGAGCAACCAGAAAAAAAACCGATGATAACTGCCAATTGGCATATATCAAATAGGCTAACAACCCTATAACTGTTAATCCTTCACGCACAAAAGTCCGAATAGAATCGCTAGTGGCTCTAGTTACTTCACCTACGTTATAGGTAATACGTGAAATTATATGTCCATTGTTATTTTCAGAAAAAAATGAAACCGGCAAACAAATATAATGATTAAATATTT
>DUBF01000176.1:1679-2255 GCA_012960465.1 Rhodospirillales bacterium
CTGTCCCCAGCGTATCAATAATATGCTTAATAACCATTGCAAATAATGGCTGGGTTGCCGCATACAAACCAAACCCGATGAAACTAATTACAAAAAACTTCCAGTATGGTACAGCGTACTTCAAGAGCCTCTGATATGTTTCCCAGTCTGAATCCTCCCTTACACCCTTACTTCCTTTCATCTAAATTACCCACCTTAATTATTTATCAAACCAACTAAGTCTCCAAGACCCTCAAAAAACCGACGATACTAATTTCACAATTTAGCACGATCACATTACTAAACAGACAGTATTAAGGGCCTTTTTTAAACCACTCAATTAGATAGAACCTCATCATAACCTCCCATCTCAAACCAAAACTATCAATTACACAAAAATATCTTTAACCTACCATCAACTTCAATTAGAGATCAACACCGGCGTATGCCATAAACTGTTATCATGAAAAATCACTCTAGTAATGCACTTAAATAACCCCCTAAACAGATCTCCCACGAACATACAAAAAACGACACGATGAAGACAGTTATAACCTACGGCACATTCGATCTTTTCCATATTGGTCACCTGAATCT
>DUBF01000177.1:0-286 GCA_012960465.1 Rhodospirillales bacterium
TGAAAGTATTGAAGCGGCATTAACGAAAGCTATCAAGCGTTTTGGAACGATTCATGGTTTGATTAATTGTGCCGGAATATTGGTTGCAGAACGGATCTTAAAAAAAGATGGCACATTATTCTGTCTGGAAAACTTTCGTCGATGTTTAGACGTCAATCTTGTTGGAACTTTTAATATGATACGCTTGGTGACTACTCTGTTGAGTAGGAACACGCCAAACAGTAATGGTGAATGTGGAATTATAATCAATACTTCATCAATTGCTGCTTTTGAAGGTCAAGTCGGT
>DUBF01000177.1:482-2255 GCA_012960465.1 Rhodospirillales bacterium
CGGCGTTTAGGACAACCGTCAGATTACGCAGTTTTAGTTCAGCATATTATCGAAAATCCGATGCTTAATGGTGAAGTGATACGGTTAGATGGTGCATTGCGGTTGACGTTTTAAAATTTAATAATGGTTCGCCCAATGATTTTCCTTTGAAGATAAGCATCAAACATTTCCGGTAATTGTTCAAAGTTAATTTCTTGAGTAATGATTTTATTTATATATTGTGGTTTTAAATCAGTCGCTAGCCGGCGCCATATTTTTTTTCTAAGTGCCGGTGGGCTATCGGCTGAATTAATGCCTAATAAATTGATGCCACGCAGGATAAAAGGCATCACGGTTGTATTAATGCTTGTGCCCCCCGTTAAACCGATCACAGCAATATTGCCTAGTGGCTGTACGGTGCGTGTTAACCACGATAAAAGTTCGCCGCCGACACAATCGATGGCGCCGGCCCATAACCCTTTTTCTAATGCACGATCGCCCAGATGTAATCCCTTAGACGATACGATTTCACTAGCGCCTAAACTATGGAGATAGTCAGCTTGATTTTGTTTACCCGTTAGGGCTATCACTTTAAATCCGAGATTAGACAGCAGGTCGATTGCATAGCTACCTACACCACCAGTAGCACCGGTAACGAGAATAGGTCCCTGGTCTGGACTTTGACCGTTATTTTGCATTTGATCAATGGCTAAAGCGGCCGTGAAACCAGCAGTACCAATAGCCATAGCTTCATATAAAGAAATACCCGGTGGTAATTTTATGATGTATTGGCCGGGAATACGTACATATTGAGCATAGCCACCGTCACGCACTTCAGAAAGTCCTGAGCCACATATAAGAACTTTATTACCGCGTTTAAAGCGGTTATCTTCAGAACTCTCGATCACACCAGATACGTCTATACCGCCAACTAGAGGCGATTTTTTTAATATCGTGCTCTGGTGGGTTGCGGCTAATGCATCTTTATAATTAATTGATGAATAGACCGATTTAATAATGACATTACCCGAAGTAAGATCGTCAAGTTCTAGCATTTCAAATCCTGAATGAATTTGATTCGGGTTTGAATGGATACGGTATGCTTTGAATGTGTTCATAACTTGACCTATAACATTGAGAGTAAATTTTTATGAATATGCTCAAAAATTTAAGCAGATGCAGTCTGGTTATTTTACCTACTGAGTTCCTTGGAACTGGATTAGCTATATACAGTCAAATTATGTATGTTCAGTCATGATAAGAGTGTACTGTGGTTGAATCCAATTATGAACGATTTAAAAAAACTTTTGAGTTTTCACATGGGCAACAGGGAAATTCCCCCTTTTCAGAATTATTAACGGGGAAGATTAATTATTCTGCTATAAACAGTTATCTGTCCCATTGGAAAAAGGCCACTGATGATGACTCATTGTTGGAAAGACTGCACGACTGGTTGGTCGTTGATGTAGATCCTGAACGTATCGAAAATAGCTCGAAAATACCCGATTCATATCTGAATGAGTTAAGGGCGTTCGGCTGTTTACGGGCAAAAATACCAAAAGAGTATGGTGGTTTGGGGCTGTCACAATGCCAATATAGCAAGCTCTTAGAAGAGCTTGGCAGTCGGAGTGAGGTGTTAGCCTTAGTCGTTTCGGTTCAACAACTTGGTGTAGCGCAAGGTTTATTATCTTTAAAAAAACTGGAGCGAAACCAGAGACAACAGCAACAGGATGAAGTTTTACGAAAAAAATATCTTAAACAATTAGCGACCCATGCGCTCGGTGCCTTTTGTTT
>DUBF01000178.1:0-4326 GCA_012960465.1 Rhodospirillales bacterium
TTGGTTAATAAATAATTGGCTGCCAACTCCAAAGAAAAGTGAATTCAGTCTAATTTTGAGAATATATGGCCCGTCACCCAGGAGCTGGCTCACTTACATCCCGCCAGTGGTTGAGCGGATACGTTAAGGGCTGAGAAGTCGGGCAACTAAGCCGACGCGGTAAAGGCTGATCTTCTGAAGCAGCTCCATTACCCGACTTCGTAACAGTAATGAGCAATCCATCTGAAAGAAAGAGCATCGAGTGAGAGCTAACCTTCGGCAATAACCATGTACTGAACAACCATTAAACCAATTCATTCGCGCGCATTAGTAATACTTGTGTAGATGCTGTCCATTTTTTTCACTTTCAACACTTTTGCATACTTTGCACAAAACTAAAAGGCACTTTCCTTATAGTTTTCAATAACTTACAGCGTTACAACGCTACACTGGCAGTGTTGATGTCAGCGGTTCGATCCCGCTAGGCTCCACCAAATAACTTTTTATTATATAAATCAACAGGTTATAAGGGTTTTTAATAGTTAAACCCTTAGGGGTTTGTCATATCACCCCATTTCTTTTTTTACATCTCCAAACGCCATTATCTATCCCAAAAATAACCAAACCATTGGTGTGGGTTCTGGCCAGATGAGCCGCATTAACAGTGAGCCTTTTGCCATCTACCTTTTTTATTCTAATTGTCAGGCGCACCAGCATCCTTATTAATCGAAGCCTGATGCTCCTCAATAACTCGCCACAAAGGTGTGTCCACCCAGGTATCATCGAGATAAAACTTTTCAGGCTCTTCCTCTTTGGGATCCACAATTAAATTATAAATTGAGGGATAAGCCATGTTTTGGACGGCATAGCTCTTCTTATCGATTTCCTTGAGAAGCATTTTCCAGTTGCGCCATTTCACACCAAAGAGCTCATTGCCGATATAAATAATGACCGATTCTCTGGCGGACTTTTCTGCCTTGCCAGTCAAGAATTCAGACTGATCAACGCCATCTAACACCCTATCTTGGGGAATATCGCCACCTACAAAGTTAGCCAGCGTAGGGAAAACATCGATGAGATGAACAATGTCATTGGAAACTTGACGAGGGGGAATATTACCAGGATAACGAATCAAAAAAGGTACGCGTAGCGATCCTTCATAGGGTGAGAACATAGTGCCGCGCCAAGGGCCGGTAAATCCAAAGGAGCGTTTTATTCCTTCGCGACCATTGTCTGATGTAAAGATAAAAATCGTATTATCTTTTAACCCAAGCTGATCAATCGTTGCCAATAATTCACCTATATAAGCATCAGTTTGCGCCAACACATCAGCAAAACTTCCGTTTCCGGTTGTGCCTTTAAAGTCAGGGTGAGCATCGACTGGTTCATGAGTTTGAGTATAGGGCAGATAAGCAAAAAACGGCTGTTTAGCTTTGGCTTTTCGTTTAATGAAATCTAACGCATGGTCCGTGATTTCTCTATCAATAGTAGCGCGCTTGGCGCGGCCATAGACTTCATGTTTTTTAGGTTTTTGGTTTCGCTTAGATGTCATAACGCGGGTAAATTCCACCCCCGCATCTTTCTGAAAGCTATCGCTATCAGGCCAAAACGCCTGATCTGACGAATTGGGAATACCATACCACTCATCAAAACCCTGATCCGTTGGGTAGCGTCCCTCGGCGTCGCCCAAGTGCCATTTCCCAAACATGCCTGTGGCATATCCCGTACCTGATAGCATCTCTGCCAGAGTAATTTCCCATGCTGTTAGACCGTACCAAATGCCTCTAGGTGGTCCCTCTGGCTGCTGACGTGTCCGAATACCATAGCGGCCTGTCATCAACGCAGAGCGCGAAGGCGTGCACTCTGCTTCGACGTTAAAGTTGGTTAGCTGGAACCCTTCAGAGGCAATACTATCTATATTAGGCGTTGGAGCGCCACGCAAAACCCCACCACCATAAACGCCAACCTCGCCGTAACCGAAGTTGTCCATGACTACTAGAACAATATTAGGCTTATCATTTTTGTTGATAGATGCCGCCGCCACTGGGCAAGACATAAACACGACCAAAACCCAAGCGAGACTTTTTGAACCTTCACGATATTTGAACATCACCACCTCCATTGGTTGCTATCACTATTTAAAGAATTGAGATCCTAACTAGGATTACCTTGAGTATAAGCCACGGCTTTAGCTGATAGCTAACTCCATTTTCGTTTAACCCCAAGCCAAGCGTTATGGGTCTGGTGCGTCCTTGGTTACCTGCGTTGTTATGGTTTTTTTAGCTGGCTGCATATTGAGGGCGCTGATGCATACAAACATGTGTAATGAGATAAGTCCTTCATTAACTGTAAACTTGAGGCATTTGACATATTTCCTTTTAGATATTTTGCCATGCTAACCGGAGACCAATTATCGTGTGTACCCTGCCATATTTGAGTTTTAACGCTGCATTTAAGAACTGAATCTTGCCACGGAGTTACATATTGTTTTATCTCTCTGATATAACCATTAACATTGGTGACAAAACAATGCTTGAGAACTTGGCTCATGAAATCTTTAAATTCATTTGTTTTACTTAGTGCTTTATCTTTGCCAGCAGCACTGGCAAACAACATTTTGAATAAAATATTAGGAGCAACCTTTGCTAAAAAAGCTTGCCAATACGATAACAATATAAAAATAAATGGGTGCTTCCTTGCAATAGAAAATACTACTCCACCTGCCATGTCATGTGAGAATTTTGCCGCATCGAGTGGTGCCGCTGGAGATATAAGGTGTAGTTCATGAACTGAATCTTCTAAATAAAGACTCGTTTCAATAGCTGCCTGGCAACCAATTGAAAAACCAATTATATCAATCTTTTTCCCGTTTATTTTACCGGCAATAACACTAGCCAGATGTTTGTAATAAGCCTGACCTTGTAATGATGAATCAGTAGAAAACCGGTCGTAACAAATAAAATTTAACCCATGCTCTTTAGCGTGCTGATCGAAAATAGAGCATTCTTCCGGTGAACCGGGCGCACCGTGAAAATATATAACTATTTTTCCTTCAGAAGCTCCGTACTCCAAATAGTGCAAGATACTCTCCATAAACTGCGTGGCTAAGATGAGAATGATGATCCAACTGTAATCAATGATCAAGCGCAAATTGTTCAAAATATTTGTGCAGGAATCTGGGTATAGATTAAGGGCAAAGCATAATGGCTACCATCAGTGTCACGGTTTATGTTGAATCAAATAGTGTACTAGTTATTGGTGGCGATTCTTCAGCACCATTCGCGGGAGAATAGATCGATATGAGGGTTCAAGTCGGCCTAGCGGCTCCCTGCAAGAAAATAGTGCTATGAATTTAGCATTTGATACTCGACCACCATATTCTGAAAGTCAGATGGATGCAGTCCTCAAATTTGGCCAGCATTATCTTAACCAATATGGTGTAATTACTGTGCAGGATGCTCTTTTGAAGCTAGATGGAAATGAGGCATATGCTGGCGCTCCTACCTGTGCTGCGATGGATGAAGCGGGCGATCTAACACTGCGAGTTGTTGGCGTTTTGGTGTGGAATACAGACCTTGGACTTGAACAGCTAATGAGAAAAATAGATGCTCGAAATCGGTTTAATACGCCTCAATTTCATGCACCTCCGGTAAAAATTTGGCTAGATGGCGTTATGGAGGTTCATACAGCTGCATTACTCGAACCTTATGTGGATCGACCTGATGGTCATCGTGGCAGTTTACTTATTGAACCTAAGCTCTTGGATAAAGTCGTTACGCAGTTGGATGCGCTTGGCTTCCAGATTCATTTTCATGCGATTGGAGATGCCGCTATTCGGCAATCGCTCGATTCGCTTGAAGGAGCACAAAAAGTCAATGGTGTACGAGATAGTCGTCACCATATGTCCCATACTCAACTCTTTGATCCCGCTGATATTCCAAGATTCAAAGAATTAGGCGTTATAGCCAATTTCCAACCTTATTGGGCATGGGCAGACAAGTTTATCACTGAACTGACAATACCTAAGCTGGGCGATGAGCGAAGTAGATGGCTTTATCCCATGAAAAGCCTGTTGGATTCGGGAGCAGTTGTGGCGTTTGGGAGTGATTGGTTTGTCACCTCAGGTAACGCATTACTCGGGATTGAAACAGCGACTACCCGAAAAGATCCTCTAACTAATAATAGTGACTCATTTCTAGACGTTGAGCGGATTGATTTGGCTGATGCCATAGCGGCATATACTGCCAATGGTGCGTTTGTTAATTTTATGAACCAACAACGTATCGCTCCCACACTGTTACCGGCACGAATTCCCGGCACCATACCAGTCAACGGTTGTACCGCCGC
>DUBF01000178.1:4336-13097 GCA_012960465.1 Rhodospirillales bacterium
GCGTTTGTTAATTTTATGGAGAAAGAGACAGGATCAAGTGAGGTTGGAAAGTTAGCGGACTTAATAGTCTTGGATAAAAATCTGTTTCACTTAGAACCTCAAGAGATTTCTGAGGCCGAAGTTCTTCTGACCCTTTTAGGGGGAGAGCCCGTTTTTGGTGACTGGTCGTTACGATCCTTTGAAAAGACTGCGCAATAGGGCATTTCCAGAGATTCATCCGGGCATTTGGTTATTCGCAGTGGAGTCCATGGTCTAGGTAGCTGGCAACGTCAGAGAAGAAATCTCTATGAGGATTGCCAGCATTATATGGGAGAGTCTCCTGCTCGAAGAGTTAAGGTCTGGCTAATCGCTCATAGTATTTTCAACGCATGGATGCTAGCTTTGATTACAGTGGTATAGCCCTAATAGATGGTGATGAAGTGCTTTGAATTTTATAGAGGAAGAGTGACTTGATTAATGGTTTTCTATTAGAGAAACTTTGACCCCTTATTGCCGATAAAATGAGAATTAATATATGATATCTCTTGCTTAGCCTCTTTTGTTGGGAGAGATTCACACTACTGAGGGATCATAATATGAAGCGCCGCTTACTACCCATATTCATAGTCATAACCATTATTTTCGTATCCTTGCAGAGTGCTTTCTACGCATCTCCTGCCTATGCCCAGGTGGCAAACACTGCAAAAATCTCGGCATCGCTACTGATCCGTGGCGGTTGGGTGTTTGATGGCATTACTGATAAGCGTAGGCCTAATAGGGGTATTTTTATCCAAAATGGAATTATCAAAGCCATTGATGTGCCTGAGAAATACCCCGTAGGTAAAAATACGACAATTATTGAACTAAATGATGAACAGACAGTACTCCCAGGTATGATTGATTTACATGCGCATTACAATTTTGATTTTCTCGATCAGGGGCGGGTAGAGGAGGTTGCGTATAACGGTTTGGTATTCCTTGCAAATGGCGTCACCACTACATGGTCGGCGGGGGAGTTTAATCCCGAGCGTGTAATAGACCAGCGACGTCTGATCGAATCAGGACAGGCTATAGGCCCAACACTCTTATCATCAGGACCTTATTTTGGTGGATTTCGCTGTGAATACAGCGTCAAAGCTGCTACTGATGACTGTATAGCTTGGCCAAATGATATAACCGACCAAGAGATCAGAGATGAGGTGGACTACTGGGCCAAAAAGAATATCACAAGTATTAAAATCAAACAGGCTACACCCCATGAGATGCGCATTATTATTGATCAAGCAGATAAAAATGGATTAACCACTACGGGGCATTTGGCAAATTATGATGTGGAGTATGACGTCACTACCCAAGAAGCGATAGAAATGGGCATTGATCGTATAGAGCATCAATTGATGCTTGCGTTGAGTCCAGAGGAAGCAGATATAAAAGAGTTGAGCCATATCGTTAGTTTGATGATTGAGCATCAGGTGTTTTATGGTGCCAATTTGCAGATGTACGGCAGTGTGAATTTAAGAGCGAAGAATGCTGCTGAGATGCTTTGGGTTGATGAGGCACAGTACTTTACCCCTTATGCACAAAAACTTCTTAAGAAACGTGGGCCACCCCCCCCTGAGTCTGATTGGCCAGAGTACCGCCAACGTGTCATTGAACTTATGGCCCTGTATGAAGCGGGCGGGAGTAATCTTCTAATTGTCGGTACCGACGAGCCGGTCTACACCACTCTTCTGCCCGGATTTGCTTATCACAGAGAATTATTTGCACTCAATGATGCAGGCTTGCCGCCCAGTGTGGTGCTTAAAGCCGCGACCATAAATGGAGCTAGAGCCTTAGGTATTGATCGTGATGTGGGTAGCGTAGAAGAAAACAAAATTGCCGACTTAAACATTATTAATGGTAATCCATTGGTAGACATCAAAAATGTGCGCAACATTAAATGGGTCATTAAAAATGGGGTAGCGCATGACCCTAAGGCGCTGCTAGAAAGTGTTGAGGGAACTATTGGCCCGCGCGATGAACAAGATCATCCGGACTGGATCCTTACTATCCCGCCATTAAGATTACAACCGATTCAAAAAACCGCTCAGTGACTATATAAGATGCCATCTTTATGGATCTTGCATGTTGATTCTATTTGAAATGGTGCACCCGGAGGGATTCGAACCCCCGACCAAGTGGTTCGAAGTCACTTGCCCATAGTCGATTAATTCAATATAAATCAATAGCTTAATAAAATAATTGCCTCAATACTTTAAATATCAACGCCCTCAAATACCGCGGAAACACTAAAGGTTTTTTTCAGGTATGTTCTTCTAATGTATTGGAATAACCCAGTATTGCCCATCTGTCGTAATCGAGCCTTTCATGCGCTGGACAACCACTCTATCCACAGTACGCATCTCGCGTTCAGCCATTTTAGTAAAACTGTCTTCACCTAAGGTATCTTGCGTTTGATCTGGAAAATTACGGCGAGTGCGGTGAATCCAGTAGGTGTCGGACAAGTTACTTTGACCAAAAGCCTCTGCGATCCCTTGAGGGCCGATTATAAAGCCTAGTAATCCTCCCCACGTTGCCGTTGGGTTATCTGAATCCCATCCAGTAAGAGACCCTATTTGAATGGTACGAGCAATATTTCCCTCTCCATAAAATAGACTCACTAGGCTAGCTGCAAAATTAATTCCACTATCAAAGGGTTCTCTGTAGACATATCCATCAGTACGCTCTAGTTGATAGCGATGATAAATTGCATCTCTGGTACTTTCCCAGTCATCTTTGTTGGGATTATTCAGATAATGCTCCTTTATAAAGGCATACATTTTGGCGGGAGTTGAGTTCGGGGGCAGGTAACTACTGGATTGTTCCGCCAGCCAGAGGATTTGGCTAGCTAGAGTCTCTGACTTGTCGGCAACAGAAGCTAAAGAATGCATCGCTATGTAGAATTGAGAAATCCATTGTGCATCTCCCATAGCAGTTGTTCTAACAGGTAAGTAGGCGATATCTATGGCTACATCAGGTCGTGCCGGTGCTAGTAGTCCAAAAATTTCTGTGGTCAGTTGAGCATCGATCATCATGTAATTGCTGTTATTTTCTGGCTCGCTAGTTTTGGGGGGGCTCATCCCTCTTTCCATTAATTTTCTAGCCTGCTCGTTAGATACCCACAAAAAATTTTCGACTATTGGCTTGGACGTGGGGAATTTTTGGAACAGGGGAGCATCTTCTTCTGAGTATATGTGATGGAGCCATCCATCACGTATTTGGTTTGCACTCAGTTTACTAGTCTTCAGTTGGTCGTGGAGGTATGCATACATATACTCAATGTCGGTGTCGTCATCAGCCCCCCATGGAGTTCCTGAGTGTTCGAAGTAAAAATCAATAGTGCTTGAGTGCGGTACAAATTCCCCCCAAATTGCTTTTAAATCCGGTCTCCCCCAATCCTCATCGGTATAGAAAGGTAATGTTTGAGGCGTTCCCACCTTATCCATTTCGGTAATTAGGCCAGTCCAGTTAGCGATATTTTGGCCAAGCCAAAAGCCCTGGAGTTGTTGAATATAGTCAGATCTTGAGATCTTAGTGACTTGCCTATTTTCTTCCAGTTCTCCAAATGACATTGGAGAAGTCAGCAGACTTATCAGCATAATAGTGGGGCGGGATAATATTCTCATCTGGTCGTGCCCAGTAGTAATGTTTTATTGGAAGCTTGTGTCCATTTGATCTTTCAAGCACCCAATGATGAAGGGAAAAGGAAGTTACGGCAAGAATAGCGAAGTACTCAATGAGAGTCGCTTTGAACTCGCGGAAAATCTACTGACGAATAGTGATAACCCTTTTACGTATATCGCCCAGAGACTTTGTTTTTATGACTTAAGTGCATTTTCAAAAGCCTTTAAAAAGAAATATGGGGTATCAGCCCGCGAGTGGAAGAGCGCACATCAGCAACACAGATAAAGTATTGGCGATTTCTCAACATCATCACTCAATCGGTACCATTATTTATCAGTGACTTACAGGTTTCCAATCTGTATATGAACAGGCATATAAGGTAAATCATCGAGGTTTTGATAGCCTTGAGTAGTCTTAACAGATTCATGTGCAGTGACTTCTGCAATCTCTTCATCGGTAAATCCTGAATTAACCAGCATTGTTGTCGAAGGTCCACGTATCTCATGGAAACTAAATGGCGTTCTTGTTTCTCCACTTGGTAATTTTGGCTCTTGTTCAGCCCACTCACTATCGTAGCCGTACAAATCCTCAATATTACAACTGTGTTAGACTAACTTGAATTGTCGCCATAAAGGCAAGCGCCATAAAGGCAAGCGCCATAAAGGCAAGCGCCATAAAGGCAAGTTCATGCGAAATATACGCCTAGTAATACTTACTTTGCTAATAGCTTCATGTGGAGGAGGCGGGGGATCCGTACCTACTACTCCTCCCCCTAGCGTAACAATTAGCGCATCAGAATCATCAGTTTTTGTCGATGACGAGTTTTCATTAACGTGGTCATCAACTGATGCATTGTCTTGTTCAGCCTCTGGAGATTGGAGTTCCTCTATTGGAACGTCGGGAACTCAATCACTCAGTGAACCAGACGCGGGAGATAAAATATACACCATCACATGCAGTGGTGCAGGAGGTTCTGATAGTGATTCTGTAACTGTTACGATCAATGCTCCTGTTTCTAGTTCGGCATTCACTGGCTATGCGATTGATGGATACATTTCAGGGGCGAATATTTTTATAGATCAAAATTATAATTTTAAGAACGATAGTGGTGAATTTACCGCAGTAACTGACAGTAATGGGGAATTTTTAATTGAAACAAATGATGATGTATTGTTTGAGTGTCTCAAAAATCGGCCCATAGTGGCAGATGTTCCAGTTGGGGCTGTTGATTCAACAGCTGGCGATGTGACTCAAGCGTATCAAATGATATTACCCTCGATTGTGGATGCGGGTACAGATAGCATAATAATATCACCATTCACGTCTTTATTCTCACAGGCAATTCTGAGTGCAAAAAATGAAATTACGGAAGATTTAACGGTGAGTGAAGGTTGCGGTTCGGAGGGCTCATCAATCGCTCAAAAAGTAACAGCAAGAATAACTGAACTTAAAGATTCCATTCAAAGTAATTTCGGCATAAGTTATCAAGATCTTTTGTCAGATTTCGTTTTAAACGCTAGTGATCAAGTTAATGAATTAGCAGCGCAAAATATAGCCTCGTTACTTCCATATCTCCAAACTATTGATAACCAAGTGTCTGAAGGATTGAGTACTAAGTTTGGGAAAGAAATTAGGGCTAACGTGTCCCTGTCTGAATCATCATTAGGCATTATTTTTGGAGGTAGCTCTTATGATAAGTTACCTTTAGATTTCAGTAGCATATATCGGACCGAGGCCAATGACTTTGGCTGGTATCAAGAAGAGAGATTAGAAGCTAGTGGAGCATTTATTTCAAATAGCGGTGTTTTGTCTCGAGCTGATTGTTCTGAGACCGACACCGAGCTTTGCAGTATTACTGAATTATCATTAAAGAACATTTCAAATGCGTCAACTTCATACCAACAATCATCTGACTTTTTCAATAGTGGTATTGATTTCAGTGACATAAATGTTACATCGGGTACCTTGTATGTTAATGCCAGAGACAGCAGAGCATGGAGAAACAATTCAGCAAATTGGAGAGATAAAAACAACAGAGATAGGGAATGCCAAACGGACAATCAAATTCGGTTCCAAAATTCTTTAATATCTGGAACAAGGACAGAGTTTGAGTATTCTTCATACTCACAAGGTTACCAAAAAGCTGATTGTGACACGGTAAGGCATTATTACTTCCCAATTTTACGAACCCGAACTCATATAGACAGTTCAGCTGGAACTAGCCTAGAAATGGATTACTACATACATGATATTAATCGCTCAGGTATCTCTGAAAATCTCCCTTATGACTTTATAAGTAACAGAGTGAATATTGACCCTTCAGGAGTGATAAAAGAAATAGCGGCCTTGCCAAGGACACTGGCGGATCTTGACGAGATTCGGCGAATGCTCAACGGGGGGGATTATGTCTTATATGTTTACCACAAAGAGGCTGGACCAAGTGCATATTTTGAAGTTGGTACTAATCCAAGGAACGATATGTTTTTTGACTATTCGCTCTATCCGGATTCTGACGTCAAAGTTTATGGACAAGATGCTAGAGTTGCCTTTTATAATAGAATTAAAGGTGAATCCGCTTTTACCTCGAGCATATATGGTGATAGCGCGCCAGTGAATCCTGGTGTTTTAGGTAGGATCTCTAACTCGCTAGTCGAAGTAATAGACTATTCTGGAAGCGATCGAATAAAAATTCCTGTGTATCCCACATATGACGCATCGTCTAAAACGCTTGATTTTTCCATCAACGGTGCATCTCTTGATTTGGAAAACATTCATAGCTTCATTGAAAATGGCATCAATGGAACTCCTGTTTCTGCACATCTATGGTACAACCCAGATGACTCAATTTCCGCTACAGTCCCAGTAAAGCTTTATTTATACAAGGGAAGTGATACTAACCTCGATGCAGGTGAAGGCTATTTCTCTATTGAATTTGATTTGACTGTTGCCTCAGAAGAAGGGGGTGAGGAAAATCCAAATCAGAGAACTGCAACTCAAACATGGGAAGTTCCAGCTGATTCAACAATTATTGTTAAATATACCGAGGATACGGTAACTTTATCAAAGAATATTTCTAATAGTGATGTAGATAAAATAGTTCTGTCAGACGGTACGATAAATGATCTTGATGGTGCTTTGATCGGACAGCCTTCAACTCTTAATGCAAAGATCCTTTCTTTAATAACGGAAGTATCCAGTAGCATTGATGGAATTAAAGGTTTCTTCACAGGTGGTGGAACTTACACAATGAAAGTGGACCTTGCGTCTGGAGGTCATTCGCTAGTTGGCTATTACAGAAACACCATCGACTACATAACAGGAACCTTTACAGTGGAAAGTACTCCTACTTACCCCATCTCAGTCAATGACATGAGAATCCATGAAGGCTCTACTGAGAATCTGTGTTTTTTTAGACCATCTCAAGGGAATTTAGATGCTACATCATTTAGTTTAAGTTTTACTCAAAGAGAGAGACCAGGCAAGGGAGCTTTTGCAGATGACTTTTTACTCTCCTCATCAATAGTATCTTTTGCAGTTGATGAAGTTGAAAAATGTGTTCAGATAACTGCTTCCGAAGATACACACTTTGACTGGGTGCATGATGCCTACATAGACATCTCGTCCCCCTCAAGTGGTCAGGCGTTAAGTCGATCTCGAGTGAAGATTTCTATTCTTGATTCATATGGCTATCAAAATAGAATAAGTTTTAAAGAAAGGTAATCATTGGATTGTGACTTACTCTTTTGACACATCTCTTACGCAATATCTTATTTTAAAAATGAGTGGCATTGAGTGATGTCGTTCTGGACAAAAATACTTTGTTCATCTCGCAGGTATTTGATGCTTCTGGTTCTTACTGCTATGGCGGGGCAGGGTGCCTATGCATCTGACTATAGTGTTTTAATAGATTATCGATCAATGGACAAGGATTGGCCATTATTACCGGCAGTTCCATCTAGCTTCCAGTCGGCAAGAGATATTAACTTTTCTGCAGGTGCAGAATTTAGCAACTTTGGATTTGAGGTAGGGCGATCTAATCTTGACCTAGAGTTAGCAAGAGCCGTTGAACCAAAAGACATCTCTCTTGCCGGCCAAAAAAACACTGTATCGTTGTTTTATAAGCTCTCAGGTCGGCAAAAAATCACCTTTCATAGCAGTCGCCAGAATGCTGATGAGCAGCGATTTGAGTGCTACGGCTTTAGTGGTATTGTCATAGGCTCCTGTGAGGATGGTGACATTCAGATTGATAGCACCAACTCCAAATATGATGGTCTTGAGGGCGATCTGGTCGCTTTTAGTGCCGATACTAAGACAAATGGCATTAGTTTTTCCCAAACGACTAACTCAAAATGGATAGATAGCTTCACGGTAGGCGTGTTTTCCACAACTCATAAGTATGACTGGCTTACGCCGGTTGAGGAGCTAACTTCGCCCTTTATTTTGGGTTTAGTTTTCAATGGCAAGACATTAGGCGATGCTATTACTGAAACCTTCAGAAAGTTCCCGCAGCGGGATGAATGGCGATTTAACCAGCTGGATATAAGTGGAAGTAAATCCATCAACGTTTACGGCGATATTGAGGCGTTCACTGATGTTCATGGGGTTTATCTACACCATTCTAATTACAAAGCCGTTGCCTTCACTCCAAATTATAATGTGAACGTGAGAGTTGGTCTTCGGTATGAAGCTGATACTGCTCTAGTTGAGTTATATGGTAATTACTACCATCATAATTTAATTGGGTTTGAACCGATTACGTTTAATCAACGAACAGAACATTATTTTGATCGGCCCTATGGCAATGTAGGCGTTAAAATGGGTTTTCGCTTCTAGCGGTACAATCTGCACAGTATAAGAAGTCGCAGAAAATGGATTTAGACATTAGATAAGTGGATATGAGATGATTCTAAAATGAGTAGAAGCTATTTTTCATCATCAATAAAAGATTTTATTTCAACTCATGGAAATGAGGTGTTAGGAAAACTTACTTCTTCAGAAAATATTTTTGATATCACTCCAAAGACAACCTATGCATGGCAGGTTGAAATTTCGCTAATAAAGAGTTCTCTAACTGACATTGATGGCTTTATCCACTTTGAGTATGTAATTCCCAGAATGG
>DUBF01000179.1 GCA_012960465.1 Rhodospirillales bacterium
ACGGCTGCGACTGTCGCCGTCCGTGCGCCAGAAGCAGGCGTGGACCATTGCTAAGCAACGTAGAAACGGCCACTGGTCCGGTCTTCTCTCTTTGGTGGAGGCGCTACTAACCGTCTGGTGTTTGAAGCTTATCCAGGAGTACTTGCACGTAGGCTCATAGGGAGACGTGGTTACAAACAAGATGATCGACGTAAACAAACTACTGATCAGGCAGAAGCCCGCAGTGAAATTTTAGGGAAAGTCTTAGGTAGAAGTTTGATGAACGATTTTGGTTTTTCGATAAAAATCGATATGATTTATAG
This sequence comes from Rhodospirillales bacterium, assembly GCA_012960465.1. Taxonomy (GTDB): domain Bacteria; phylum Pseudomonadota; class Alphaproteobacteria; order Rhodospirillales; family UBA2165; genus TMED23. The sequence continues at coordinate 303 of DUBF01000179.1, forward strand.
TGATAATAATGATACTACAGGGGATAGATTGGATGCTATTTTATGTGCTATACAAGCGGCTTGGGCCTGGGGAAAGCGGGATAGTGGGTTTGGCAAGCCATATTCGCTAGATAATGTAGAGGGCTGGATAGCTGACCCACTAACTTGCGAGGCAATGGAAAACATGGCCGATGGAAACTATGAATAATAACGTGCAATTAATTTTTAATACTGGCGAACGAATATTCAGTCTGTTTGATGCATATTTATTATAATATAAATTTAGAACAATAAGGAGATGTATTTTGGATTATCAATTTCTATCATGGGCTATTTTGCTCGGGGGATTATCTGCAGCGTCTTTACCTCTTGGTTCTCTTTTAGGTTTAAGTTGGCAGCCAGGTAATAAAATTGTTGGTGGAATGACAGCTTTTGGGGGTGGGGCCCTTGTCGCAGCATTAGCTGTTGAGTTGGTTGCCCCCACAGCTATGCATTTAGTTCACGCTGAGACTGCTGTTGCAAAAAGTGAGGCATCTCATCATTTAATAAACATGTTAATTGGTGCTATAATAGGCGGTAGTTTATTTGTTGCGCTCGATACCATCATTAATTCTCAAGGTGGTTTTTTACGCAAAACGTCAGCGACGATTGAATATTTTACAAACCGTAAATCTGCCCGAAGAAAGGAGATATTAGAGCATTTGGCAGGTAGCGAGTTAATCAGGCACCTTCCTCTCGAAATCGTGGAGGAGATGGTAACTAAGGTGAATGAAAGAAAATTTCAAGCGGGCGAAGTATTATGTGAAGAGGGTGCCGATGGTAATGAGGTATTCTTTATAGAATCCGGTACTGTTTCCGTTACTCGAGGAAAAGAGTTTATAGCTGAACTAAAATCTGGTGATGTGCTCGGAGAAATAGCTCTTGTTACGGGTGCACCAAGGACAGCGACCGCAACTGCAAAAGACGAAACGTCTGCGCTTACTTTCCCAAAGGAGGATTTTGATCAATGGAGGTCGCAGTCTAGTGAGTTTGAAAAAGCAGCTGCTATGTTATCAGCGAGTAGACTTAAAGAACTCGTAGATAGAGATGATATTGATATAGATGCTGATGAGTGGGTCGACGAGGCTATGACAGCATTAATGGAGACTGCGGTTGTGCCGACAGACATTCAACTTCAGGAGGCAAGCGAGGAACATGGTGGCGCTCCAATGGCTATTTGGTTGGGAATATTATTAGATGGAATTCCTGAGAGTTTTGTCATTGGATCAGCCTTGGTCGTTTCTATTACGGCGGCAATTGCACAAAGTGGTGCCGACTCAATTACATTGGGTTCTATGGTTCCTTATACCTTAATAGCAGGATTGTTTCTTGCTAACTTTCCAGAGGCAATGAGTAGCTCGATCGGCATGAAAAAGCAGGGTTGGGGTTCGTTAAGAATATTTCTTATGTGGTTTAGTCTGACAGTTATGACAGCTATAGGTGCTGGTGTCGGCTATTGGTTAGGGGGTAGCGTAGATCATGGGATCGTTGTCCTTATCGAAGGGCTTGCTGCGGGCGCAATGTTAACAATGATTGCGGCGGCAATGATACCTGAAGCGGTCCATCTCGGCGGAAGTAATGTGACGGGGTTAGCAACACTATTCGGCTTTCTGGCCGCCATCGCATTTAAATTACTAGAGTAAATTTTCGTCTCAGAAAAAAATACTTGATTAATTTTAATTTATTATGGGCTAATTAAGGATGCCTCTCTCTGAGAAAGAAATTTTTAATCGCTTAAAAGCCCTCGAAGATCATGATGGGAAATTAGACAGCATTGGCGAAGTGAGTTTGCTTCTAGCCCAAATGAGCCTGCCGGGTCATGACCTTAAACAATATTTTGACGAGCTTAATTTGATTTCCTTGGATATGAGCCTAGTTTCTCGTGGAGTAAACACCCTAACAGATCAAATTAAATCTTTGACTGAAATCATCTATAGGAAACACGGTTATCACGGTGATATTAAATCGTATGACGATCCACAAAATGCTAATCTGATGAGGGTTATTGACCGTAGAAAAGGGTTGCCCGTTTCTCTAGGAATTATAGTAATCCATGCCGCCCGATCCCAGGGTTGGAATATCGCAGGATTAAATTTTCCGGGGCATTTTCTTTTACGCCTTAGTAAGCTGGGCGAGCATGCTGTAATTGATCCATTTGATGAAGCGCGTCTGATGCATATTGACGAAATAGAACAACTATTAAAGGGAGTATATGGTTCCCAGATAAAATTAAAGAAAGAATTTATTAAAACCGTCTCGGATCGAGATATTTTAATTAGGTTACAAAATAATATAAAAACTAGAGCGCTCCACGAAGGTAATCTTAATCGAGGCATCGAAATATTAGTATCGATGAATTTAATTGCACCGACGAACGTTGATATTTTGTTGGAACTGGCTTTGTTAGAGGCTAATCAGGGAAATTATCACAGAGCAATTAAACGCCTAGAATTTTTCTTGGAATTTAACTCGAAAGCTTTGGACAAAGTTAGGATTATAGATCTTAAAGAAAAACTAAAACATAACCTTAATTAAAAATAGCTAAATTTATATTGTTAAACGATCGCCTTTGAGTTGAGTGTAAGATAGATAAGATAAAAAAATTAAGAGGCGTTAATTACTTAGGTTTTTTTGATAGATTAAATGGCATTTCGAGCCAATTACAGTTTAGTTTATAATTCAGTTTACTGAACCGCTGGTAAATCTTTGTTCTTCAGTAGGGCGCATTTTGGAGTAAGCTGCCCGCTTACTAATCCTATCACACCATTCTGTAACGTTAGGAAATTTATCAAAAAGTTCTAGCCAATTACATTGGCCGAGGCGATCTATACTGGGACCAAATGCAATATCAGCCAGAGTAAATTGACTGCCACAAAGCCATTTGTTTTCTGAAAGGGCCTGTTCCATTTTGGCAAATACGAAGTTAAACTGGTTTCTTGCATCTTGTAGCGCTTCTTCATTGATAGGTCCTCGTGCTGCACCTTTAAATAATTTTCTACTTTTTTCTAGAGGATGTGTGCTCAACCAGTCATCTAATTCTTTTTCAGTCTTCTTTTCTAACATAGGTTTGACTAAAAGATTAAAGGTGGGTTTTTGAATTGCTGGATGGATCACGTCATCTTGTAGTTTAGTCCAAACCCTCATTTTGGCTCTTAAAATAGGCGATTTTGGTGTTAATGAGGGCCCATCGAAGACTTCGTCAATATATTGGTTGATAATGGTAGATTCAATAATTGGAGTGCCATCATGTACTATAGTAGGTACCACGGAGTTTGGATTAAGCTTTTTATAATCTTCGGTCAGATGTTCCCATTTTAGTAAATCAATGAAGTGGGATTCAAATACCACCCCTTTTTCTATCAGACAAAATCTAGTTTTCATTGAACATAGTGAATCGCCGTAATGATATAGCTCAAGCATATAGAAACCCTAAAGAGATTAGATTTTTTATATTATGTCAGCTAGTTATAATTGTGGAAAGTAACATACTGTATAAACTTGTATTAATTGAATTTAATCAACCGTAGTTTACAGCAATAAAATAGTAATTTGCTCTTGCTCGACATGTCACGTCTTCATGCGATACACTTTTCTTATCAATATATACTAGGGTTGATCAACGGAGGAAGGCATGCTCAATGAAGAAGAATTACCTACTTTTAGTCATACGTTTAAGGCTATTTATGATAAAGACATTCCTTGGGAAGACGGAACAATTAATAATATTCTGACTCTTCCCAAAGGGATTAAAGTAAAAATTTTTGCTAAAGATGATGCAATGAAACGCGTGGATATGAAGGTTAAATTTCCAGCGGGTTATGTTGAGCCAGCCCATAGTCATAAAAGTTGGCATTCTATTTGTATTTTAAAAGGCCGAATGTGTGTTGCTGGTAAAGACTTACGTCCAGGCGATTATGTGTTTGGTTGGGACGAACTTCACGGACCTTACGAATATCCCGATGGTTGTGAAGCATTTGTTGTTTTCATGGGCGAAGGAACTGAGCATGAATGGGATGCAAAAACGCATGAATCTCATGAGAGAATTTGGCAAGCCGAGCTTGGCCAAATGGGTAAATAAAGTTAAATTGGGGTTAGGCTGAATCTGCTTTTTTGCGCAGAGTTTGTTTGCTTATACTGCGTAGCCTACTTTTGCTGATACGGGCACCTAATTTAACTACTATTCTATTTTTTTTTGACATGATTTGTTTTCAGTACCTGCAATCTAGGAAGTAAGCCCAACTAGTGTTTGGTTCCCGAGGATTTACGTGATTTGAGTTTCAAGGCTGTGACTTCGTAGATATTAAGGCCAGAAAGTTCAGCAATTTCCTTTGCGGAAAAGGTTGTCTCTTTTAACAAAATATTGGCGTACGTTAAAGGATCACGTCTCTGAGATATTGCGGTCATAATAAATCCCCATAATGAAAGTTCGACATTGTAGCATCGTACTTATATAGAAAAGATTAATAAAGTTAACTAAAATGTGTCAGAGCGATCTTTAGCCCAAGCTTTATATGAGGATTCCGTCGCTTTGTTTAATCTAGCAAGAAGTATAATAAACATACGCTAGTTCTATTTCTCACTGTATAGATAGTAATCTTAGTCCTATTCAGAAAATAATAGTAGTGTTACATTTCTTGGGCAGCCATGCGTTCTTGACATGGCTTTGGCGTTATATAAAGTAATTAGAAATTATTTTATCATTACTTCGTTATCCAGAATTTATAATAAAAAATATTTGTATAAAACCGTTCCCCCCGTTACCATTTATCTCATGAACAGAGAAATTCTTCATCCGATCACCAATGATGAGATCAGTACTTACGATATAGATGGTGCTGTCTGTATTCGTCAGCAGTTTGACCAGGAATGGTTGGACCGCATGCTCGAAGTTTGTGAACGCCACATTACGGAACCGTCCGGCTCGGCTCGGCGTACTCAAGACGACAATGACCCTGGACAGGTCATCACGGGCTCATTCATGGCACACGATAATCCGATCTATATGGATTTTGTAAAGAACTCTCCGGCGCGCGAAATTGCGGCTCGGTTGATGGGGCTCGATGAGGTGCGCTTCTTTTATGACCAGGTGTTTATTAAAGAACCTGGAACGCAGACCCCTACCGCCTGGCATCATGATCTACCATTCTGGCCTTTTGCGGGCAATCACATCGCCTCAGTTTGGCTCGCGTTGACCCCAGTGACCGTTGAGAATAGTGGGTTGGTTTATGTTGGGGGCTCCCACAAATGGGGCAAAATGTATCTGCCAGTGCCGGCGGTTCCCATCCCAAACTTTGTACTTGACGAGGCATCAGAGTTTGAGAATTGTCCGATGTTTCACAAAGAATTTGACAGTCCCGACTACAACTTTCTGTCTTGGGACATGGAGCCTGGTGATTGTATTGTCCATCATCCTTTGACGGTCCATGGTGCGGGTGCAAATACCTCGCTCGAGCAGCGACGCGTTGCATTGTCAACCCGCTTCCTCGGCGGTGACGCAACTTGGTATGGCCCACGTACGACGTTTAGTCCGCCCCATACGGAAAACGAAGTGGGCCTCGTGCGCGGAAAATTGCCGGCTAACGATAAGGCATTCCCGGTCGTCTGGCAAAAATGTGATTGAATACAATGCGAAGGTTAGACCAAAAAAGTAATATGTGGAGTATTCTGAGACGCTAGATCAGAGCTACCTTAACTCGATCCAGAAATTGCAATTACAATGAGTATTGGATGTAACACCTAAATTTGACTGCAGGATTTTATTAGATAAGGAAAATGAATGTTCGCAAGTATGATTGAAATACAAATAAAGTCGGGGAAAATGACTGAAGCGATTAAGCGTTTTGAAGATCGCGAGTCAGAAATTAAACAACTGGGTTGTAATCAAGCGATGTTGATTGATAAGGGCAATGATCAGGCTATTGTATTAGCGATCTACGATACTGAGGAAGCTCAACAGGCAGCGACACCACTGGCAACGAAGATTTTAAGTGGTCTAGCTCTTCTTTATGCAAAAATGCCAGAGCGAGTTGGTGTTAATCTTCCCATAAATTGGACCTTTTAACGATTAATATTTGCGTTTCAAAAAAACTGTCTATTGGCTTAAAAAAAGGCTGTCAGTGTTCTAAAGGTCATGCAAGTCAAGGTACAATAAAAGAAGGCTTGGCGTTAGACACCGTACTTATTTTATGGGACGTTGAGGCCAACAGACTATTAGATCTTCAAGTGGTTTAATTTTTTTATTAATTTCTGTTTGGAAGTATCGCAGACAGATGCCTTGTCCACAAAACGTTGTATTCACGAGTGACTGTAAAGAATAATTTGGCAGACCAATAACAATTTTAACGATTGTATAATATTGTAAAGATAGAAACTCCAGTATTGATCGCGTGCGAATTTGAACTAGGCTAATCCTGGGATTTGCATGATAGCAGTGTTGTGGATATTGTTAGGTATGATAACGGTTAATTCCTCTATCAGAAAAATGCAAAGAAAGGACTGGAAGCAAGTCCGCGCTATCTATGGCGAGGGCCTTTCTACGGGCCTATCTGCCTTTATATCCGAAGCACCAAATTGGGCAGAGTGGAACGCCCAACACCTTAAACTTGGACGTCTTGTCTCATCAGAGAAAGATGATTTTATTCTGGGTTGGGCGGCACTTCAGGCAGTTCCTGATACATGAGGTGCTGCTGGTGTCGCTGAGGTCAGCGTTTATGTAATGGCAAATGCACACCGTGAGGGTATTGGTCTAGGGTTGCTACGGCATTTGATAAAAGTATCAGAGACTGAGGGGTATTGGACCTTGCAGGCTCAAATGATGGTTGAAAACAATGCCAGTCTGACGATGTTCCAAAAAGCGGGTTTCCGAAAGGTTGGATTTCGGGAGCGTTACGGGCACCTCAATGGGATTTGGCACGATGTCGTTTTATGTGAACGGCGTAGCCAATGTGCGGGTGGATCGGATTTGCCTACTAAGTTCTGTTTATAGCGGCTCGTTTTCTAAGTGATTTTTCTATGGGTATTGTCTAGCGGTTAGTAGTTTAACTAATCACAGTGAGGATTAAACATTTGACAGTTACAGCAAGAATTGTATTTGAAATATCTAACACTTTTGAAGAGTGGGAATAGGGTTTTTACCCCATGATGAGGGATGCTCGAGCCGCTGGCATCTATGAAATATATCATGGCCATGAAGCGGATAATCCGAAGAAGTGTATGGTTGTTGCTCTCGTTGAATCGCCCAAAATAATGGATGATTTTTTTAAATCTCAAGAAGCGAAGGTCATCGCTACAGGACACATACTCGAAAGTACGAAAATTACTATTTATAATAGCTAATTTGCATTTTAACCTAAACCAGCATATAAGTAAAAAAAAACGGTGGCGCGAAAGCCACACGAATATTAAGTCCCACAAAGACTTGAGAGAGCTCGATGGTTATACGTCGGGCTTTTTCTTTTTTAGGAATACAAGCTAATGTTAGAACTTTATCACTTCCATGGAGCCACCTGTGGCTTGAAAACCCGTATCGCTTTGGCTGAGAAAGGTGTTGATTATGTTGAGCACGCGTTAACTCGTGCTGAAGTTAGAAGCCCCAAATATCGCGCGATTAATCCGAATGCCGTTGTGCCGACGCTCATTCATGATGGTAATACGATCTTTGAAAGCTCTTGTATAATTAATTACATAGACGATGCTTTCGAAGGTCCAGCGCTCAAACCGTCGGAGCCTTTAGTTATGGCGTATCTTTGGTGGTGGTTAAAGCGTGCTGATGAATGTTTACCAATGATTGGTACACTCACGTATACGATATCCATGAGGCCAAAACTAATAGCTATGAGGCCGGAAGAAATTGAACAACATATTCAAGGTATTCCAAACGCAGCAACGAGGGCCCGGCGTCGGCGTATTATTGAACAAGGGTATGAAAGTTCAGATTTTGATCAGTCGATTGAAGGGTTGCTAAAAATGCTGAGCGATATGGAAAATTCGTTGATGAAAAATGAATGGCTGATCGGCGATAATTACACGCTTTCAGATACTGCCATGACACCTTTGGTTGAACGCATTTACGAGCTTGAATGTAGCGGTCTACTCGATAAATACGGGGTGGTTAAAGATTGGTATGAACGTATTCAGGCACGTGCATCCTATGAAAACTGTCTTGGGTTGACACCTAATCCTGAGGGGCCACAGCATTCAGAAAATGGGAAAAAAGCTTGGCCGTATATCAAGGCGTTGATTGACTGATTTGAGGTTTTTGATCATCGGCCTGTGGTTTTGGATGCGTTGGGTAGTGTAATCGATGAATTAGTGGATATGAATTCGGAACTTTTATAATTCAATCATCTAATGATCAATATTATTAATAAGATATTGTACCTGATGTGGCAATTATTAGAATGGCTATCAAGTAGAGGGAACTGATGCTAGTATATAATGAGACAAGGATTTCTATGGAGAATGTCATGAATTACGAATCTATCTCGGTCGAAAATATGGCACCTGCGTGCGGCGGCATAATCGGAGGCGTTGACCTGGCAGGTGAGATAACCAACCAGCAATTTGATGAAATTCATCGAGCGCTGCTGGATCGGACCGTGATAATCTTTCATGACCAAAATCTATCGGAGGAGCAGCATATTTCCTTCTCCCGACGTTTTGGCGAAATACAACCATCTGCCGTGTCAGGCTTTGAGAAGAATGAGGATTTTCCAGAAATCGATGTCTTAGAATATGATGCCGACAACCCGCCACATGTCACGAGTGAGTTGTGGCACACGGATTTTGTTGGCCGAGAAAGGCCCTCCATGGGGACCACCCTTTATGCTCGTGACATCCCCCCGGAAGGTGGAGATACAATTTGGGTTAGTGGAATTTCAGCGTATGAGGGTTTATCTGTTCGTATGAAAGCTTACATTGATGGCCTTTGGGCCTATAATGATGCCTATAAGAATTATAATGAACAAATGAGACCGGAGCTTGTTAAGAAGGAATATCAAAATCACCTACAGAAACACGAGCGTGTAGAATACAGCCCAGCGCTACATCCCGTAGTTCGCACTCATCCAGAAACTGGAAAAAAGGGCTTGTTTGTGAATGAATCGATGACCTCATTCGTCAAAGGTCTAAGTCGGCGCGAAAGTGACTACCTTTTGCACTATTTATTTGATCATTTACGTACGCCTGAGTTCCAGTACCGTCATAAATGGCGGACCAACGATCTTGCCGTCTGGGACAATCGAGTGAGCCTACATTACGCTCAGTTTGATTACACTGAGCATCGATTGATGCATCGCGTCGTGATTAAGGGTGATGTCCCTGCATAGAACGGGTTTTCAATTTTCACCCTAGAAGAAAAATAATCTAACCGCAATTTATCCCTTGAGAGGATCATAGGTGGTTTTGAGCGAAGCGCGGCGTTCGGACATGCGTGCACCCCATTGCGATTCCAAAATGTCACTTACGGTGGCGAGTTCTGGTCGGGTCATCCTCATTCAGCAAGTCGCCGCCGAAAAAATGCTCGACCCTATTACCGTAATTGTCGAACCAGTAATCGAAGATATTGGCGGCAGGTGTATGGCGGCCGATGCCCCACGAATGCTCATATTCTTTTGTTTGAAGATATTCGTGTCTGACAAATAGGGCATTTATATCTTCGACCTCAAACGCGATATGGGCTAATCCAGGTTCTTTAGCTTTGGTGAAAAGAAGACTGTGCTGGTCAATGTATTCTTTGCCTTTATTGCAGCGAAGAAAGACCAAGGCCAGTTCATCATCGCTGCCTGGAACGAAGGCAATATCGGACTGCAAAAATCCAAAATGGGACCGGTAATATTCGTCCATGGTGTCACAATCAAGCACGTTCAAGACCACATGGCCGAGCCGCAATACTGGACAGGGGATTTTTTCAGTGCGTTGAACATCGTGAACCCGCGGATGCCCTGGGCCGTGATCCGGACCAATTAATTCGTTGACTGGCAATGGGTCAAGCGTCTCCTGTCCAAATATAGTTTCGACCTGAAAGCCGTTAGGGTCGGTAATTCGGACGCGATGGCCACCACCTGGCTCATCAATTTGCTCGACCGCCAAGGCGCCATCGACCTTCGAGAGCTTATCCAGATCTGTCATACTATTTGCGTTGAAGGCCATTCCGATAAATCCTGGTTCGTCGACTAGGTGGGTAACGTGGAGATGATGATCGGGGCCGGTGCCACGCATATAGAGCGAATTATCATCGCGGTGCTGCCGGGTCAGCCCAAAATCGAGGAGAAATGTTTCCATTCGGTCTAAATCCGGTGCTGCGAAGCGCGCGTAGGCAACATCAGAGACTTTTATCATTTATTGTTTTCTTCTTTCAAATTAAATTTTCTTTTGAGACCAGTCTGGATATATTTTGGTAGAAACTGCAAGTTTGCATTCAACTCCCGCCAAGTCTGCTCCGGCACAAGATGGCTATCGGGCTCCTGCCAATCGACACGTATCATGAATAAGGCCCAAATTTTTATGATCTCAATAGCTTTATTATCGTTGCCTAATTTGCGTTCGATATCAGCACCGCAACCGTTGACAAGTTGACAGCGCGATAAAACCATTTTGCCACTTCCGCCGGATCGGTGTCGTTCGCATAAAGGGCTTTGGTCAATAAACGAGCCGCCAGAAAATGCGCTGGGCACAACTCTATTGCCGCCTTTAAATTCGTAATACCAGCATCTATTTGCCCAGTTTGCAGATCGTTTAAACCCAAATAAGTTTTTACCGATGCAAGAATTATATTCCGCGAACCCTTCGCCCCAGTATCTCGTTTTCTGAGATCACTAACCACAGAATCAAAATATAGCTGGTAGGGCATAAACTCTTGCAAATCTTCAACAAGATGGGATAAAAGGTTCTGGCGCGACGGATCGAAGTCGCCATTCTCACATAATTCTGAGGCCCTGAGAAATTCTCTAAGGGCGGTGTCTCGATCGCCACTCATCCACGAGAAACACGCTCGATTGAATGCCAATATAAGAGACTGAGGAAACCGCAAAGATGACCGCTCGAACGTCTCACTTACGTGGGTCACGATATTAGTATCGGTGGGCTGCGAACAGAAGACCTGGAATGCGGCCGTCGTTGCGGTAACGAGATCATCAAGATCTAAGGCTGATTGCCAGGCGGAATCTGTCCATGAACTGAGCTCTTTCATTGCAGTTCCCTCTGTCGTTCTCCATGCGACCGGAAGTTTGCGCTCAATTCCTTGCTCAGATTTAATCCGATTTTTTATTCCGTTCTGCAGGCTGTGCTGAAACAGGGAGAATTTGGCCAACCGAATTTCTTTGGCTGGCGATGGGGGAAAAATATTTTTAAATTCTTCTTCCACACTTATGTGATCATTTTCGAGATCAATGCGGTATTGATTATAATTTGCGATATGATTGCGGATATTATCTTCAAATGAAGCCTCCGAATACTCATGAAAAGCGACATCAGCACATTTAATCATTAGCTTAATTGGAACATCGTCAGGGTATAAATTCATAGCACCATAGCGCACGGCATCTAGAGCTCGGGTCTGCAACAATCCCAACCAACGAACACTCATCGGTACGAATTTTGATTGACCAATGACCTTTTGGTATTCTTGATTATAAAGATAGCCATTTTTGATGTTTATTTTCAGGTCTGGGTCGTCGAGCATAGCCAAGCGAAAGGCAAGCCTACTCTTTTCGCTCATATGAGGAATGAAACTATTTCCCGAAAGAAAAATATCCCATTTTTTAATGTTATCCTGCAGATTAAAATTTGTCGTATCACGATACAGACTAAATGCTGGAAAAGATGCAATTCGGCCGCAGTACATTTCACGGAGATCACGGTGCTCATGCACACTATTGCAAATAATTATGTCAGCTTGTTTTAGCGAATCAAACTGAGAGCTCAACCCAAAATCTGTGTCACCCGTGCGGAAAGTATTTGGTATTTCTAAATTAAAAACGCCCCGCGGCAATTCTTTGTCCACCACGTTATATGAAATCAAGAGATCAGGCCCAAAACAATCTGGAATACATTCACGAATGTCCTTAGTCCAACTGGTTTCATCAACAACAACCACTTGCAAAGAAATATTGCCCAGTGATGCCTCCAGAGTTTCGGGAGTTGTATTGCGATTGCAAAGAAACAATATGTTTAGATTTTTACGCTCGATATAATTGTGCAGGCATTCGACCTGTAGTGAATATTCGGATGATGTTATCTCCGATAATAGGTCCAATGCTTCCTGCGGCTGATCCATGCACCAATATGCATAGGCCTGATACATTTTAAGATCGTCATCAAGCTTTTCGAGGTTGCACAATTGTTCAAATCCTCGGTGGACCGCGCCACACATAATGAGGGCGGCCGCGAAAGTTGCCGCGTCATTTTCCGCATCCGCTTTGATTAAGGCACCTTCGTAATCGCCAGAAGCAAGTGCCGAGCGCGCGTTAAAATGTCCGCCGATCAATTCTTCCAAGCTGCATGAATTGGAAAAATTTGGCCTGATCTCAGACATACTTGCCCCATTGACCACTAATCATAAAAAAAACCAGTTTATTTTTGCACCCAAGACGGAATTTTCGAGATAGAAAAATTCATTTTTAGAAGCCGGGGCAACAACCGCCTGGTTGCGTCGGCATATTGATCTTCGGTTAATTCATTGTAACGCCATTGGTTATCTA
>DUBF01000180.1 GCA_012960465.1 Rhodospirillales bacterium
AGTTCAACTGGCTAAACTTGCGGCACAGCGTGGTGTTAAGCGTTTTTCATTTGTAAGTAGTGTTAAAGCAGGTGGTTCAGCAATTGTTGATCGATGTATGACAGAAGAAGATCAAGGGGAACCAGAAGGAATTTACGGCAAAACTAAGCGTGAAGCTGAATTAAAGTTGTTGGAGATATGCCGTCAATCTGACATGCAAGTCATGATTGTACGGCCCTCGCTGGTTTATGGGCCTGGTGTGAAGGGAAATCTTGCATTGATGCGGAGAGGTATTGAGCAGGGGTGGTTTCCGCCAATACCTGAGACTGAGAACCGCCGTTCAATGATCCATGTGGATGATCTGGTTCGAGCGTTATTGTTGACAGCTGAGGATAAAAGGGCTAATGGAGAGATATTTATAGCAACCGATGGGGTGCCGCACTCATCACGTGAAATTTATGACGCTATATGTCAGTCGATTGGAAAAACAGTTCCTCAATGGAGCGTGCCGAAGATTGTTTTTGAAGGACTCTCTTTGCTGAGTCCACGGATTCTCTATAAGGTGGATAAATTGTTGGGGGATGAGTACTATTCTTCGGAGAAATTGGAGGAATTGGGATTTCGGGCTGAGAAGAGTTTGCTAGACTTTGACCGCTAAACTTATTTTTTTTCTGCCACTAAAGACACGAAATATCAATGGGCAATTAGCAGTGATCAATTATCAATTAATAAAGCGTGGTTTTGATTTTGTCACGCAAAGTCGCGAAGGCGCAAAGAAAAAATGAAAAGGATTGTTGATTTGGTTGTTGGTTTGTCTGTTTTGGTTATGTTTGTCGTTCCGATAGTGATGGTGGCAATTTTGGTTAAGCTTACATCAAAAGGTTCTGTGCTTTACTGGTCGGATCGAGTTGGTCGTAAGAAGAAGATTTTTAGGATGCCTAAGTTTCGTACTATGAGATTGGATACACCAGAAATGGCTACTCACTTAATGAAAACGCCTGTTACTTACCTATCTCCTATAGGCAGGTTTCTCCGCCGTTCCAGTCTTGATGAATTGCCACAGTTGTGGAGTATCCTAAAAGGGGATATGAGTTTTGTGGGGCCGCGTCCAGCGTTGTTTAATCAGGATGATTTGATTCTCTTGCGAACTGAGCGGGGAGTGGATCGTTTGATGCCAGGATTGACTGGGTGGGCGCAGGTGAATGGGCGGGATACGTTACCTATTCCGGAAAAGGTGGCGTTGGATGTTGAATATATGGAGAGGCAATCGTTATGGTTTGATATGAGAATTTTGTGGATGACGTTCTTAAAAGTACTTGGTCAAGATGGCATCACTCACTAAAAATGGTTTCTTCCACGAAAGGCACTAAACTACACGAACAAACTAGATTTTGCATGGGGCTGTTTCTCAAGCAAAGGCGCAAAGAAGTTTATTTGACAGGATGACAGGGTTAACTGGAATTTTTCCGAACTATTTTTTTAGCTAAGAACATACAAAAATACACAAAAACAAACTGCCTACTATCTACTTACCATTTCCTGCTACCCCCTTTCTACCATTTCCATAATTTAATCATGAAACACTTGAAAGGGCACTGAAATGAATTTGTTGGAACGGGAAAATAATATTTGGTTGTTTGTTGCTGTATTGCTGGCTTGTTTTGCGGTTTCGGCGGGGGTGCGGTATCAGCAATTTGAAACTTGGAAACTGACGCCTCAGGCTTATTTTGTTGGGGAACGGCCAATGATGACCACACTCGATGCACCGTATTGGTTACGGATTGCTCGTGAATATAATGAGGGGGTTTATCGGCAAAAGGACGGTTTGCGGGGTTATCCCGCAAAGTCAGAAACCTTTCATGAAATGTCAGTAAAAGAATTATCCCTTCCTCTAAAATATACTGATATAAGTCCTACTTCATTATCTTCTCTTTCCTCCTCCACTGGAACTCCGGAAATTCATTACCATGATGTTCCGCTCCTCAGTTTTTTGATTGCTCACCTCACGTCTTTTTTCAATTACAATTATTATTTGGCTGGGACTTTAATGATTCCTGTGTTGGCCAGTCTTTTTATTCTACCGTTAGGGATTTATTTCTTCCGGATTGGTGTACCATTGTCAGGCTTGCTGGGTGGGTTGATTGGAACCTTTGCCGGTGGATATTACATGCGATCCTCGATTGGGCGGATTGATACTGATATGCTCAACCTGTT
>DUBF01000181.1:0-8407 GCA_012960465.1 Rhodospirillales bacterium
CTTTTCCTAATCTATAAATGCAATAAGTATCCAGAGAGATATCAAACAGGGGGTGGCAGAAACTGAGCAGCACTTAGTGACTTAACTGGATAAAAAATATCCCCCAGAAAAATCTCCCTAAAAGGTTTTTTAAGTAGATTGGATGGTTGGTTCCTCATTAACCTTTTGAGGTTCGCATCTTGTGTCCATAGAAATCACAGGTAGAGAGAACTTAAATGTCCTTGCAGATTTCTCACAAGTCTTTTTGTTCTCTTGTGGGATTCGGAGTTCAAATGTTTTCTTCTCTTCACCGATTACTGGTGAACCCATCGTGATAATAACTACCAACATAAATTTCATTATCGCACTCCATCACAATTAGAGTTAGAAAGTTTGTAAATTCTCCACAAGTTCATCACTTAACTCAAGGTTCTTAAGATAAAATCTCTCAAGTTGTTCAACACTAGTCCCAGCATTCTTTGCGAGATTAAATATATTAACCTTACCCTTACTCTTAATAAGTCTGGTTTGTAATGAATAATGACGTAGTGCATATGGAGATCGTATCTCTCCACCAGAGGTTACCTTTAGATCAGCACGATCCAATATGTAATTGAATTGTCGGTTTATATTTCTTAATGCAGTATTTCTATTTGGATAGTCATTAAAAAATAGATAGTCCTTTGCTTCATAGTCTGGGTTCAACCTTATCAACTTTTGATAAAAGTCAACTGCGTCAGGCATAGTGGATACAGTCCTATAACCCGTCTTACCTTTAACCTTAATTTCTAATCTTTCTGGATTATCTTTAATTGTTATATCTTGATGTCTGACAGAAAAAATCTCAGAGTCTATCGGTCGCATAAATGAATGAACCATAAAGACAATGAAGTAATAAAATTCATCAGTGATAAGAATTCCCCTAACCTTTACCTCTTCGTCTATAACTTCTCTGGTTGTTTTCAATAACAACTTATATTCTTTTTCTGAAAATGAGGGTCGTGGATTATCCTGTTTAGAGACTTTGGGAAGTAACGGCATCTTATCCAGTGCGTCTTTCTCATATGCAACTTTGAAAATTTTACCAATAATCGTTAAATGTTTTGATTTTGAGGATGAAGAAAGAGATTCATCCCGATTATCATCAAGATATGAAATATAATCCCTCAAGTCGTAAGTGGTGATTCCGTTAATATCACGATTTCCGAAATAGGCATCTAGTCCATCGTCTTTTCTCAGAATTATTTTCTCATCGTCCTTTGCAAATCTCTCACTTCTAGTTTTCCCAGACATTGCAGTTTGTTGTTTCATCAACAGACCTGAAAAATATGAGAATGTTTTATCTTTTGGTATTCTATTCAAATCGGTATTTGTTTGTAATTTAGTCAAAATCTCATCGACTACCTCAATTGCATCAATTCTTGAGGTTTCTTGGGTAGAACGAACCATATATTTGTTCTTAGAATTCACCCAGATGCGTGCATACCAAAACGGAGAAGAATCCGTTTTATAGATAGAAACCCCTTTTCTTATCGTTTTTTGATGGGTTTTCTTATTTCTACTCATAGACACCATTATTGTGTCTAACTGTGTCTAAGTCAAATTAGATTTTTAGAGAAACTCTAAAAACCCTTTAATATACTGAAATATAAGAGAAAAATGGTAGCGGAGGAGAGACTTGAACTCCCGACACGCGGATTATGATTCCGCTGCTCTAACCAGCTGAGCTACTCCGCCACAATGTGTATAACCATTGTAAATAATAGATTAATATTAGTTTCTTGTAGTATTCTATATCATTACAAGGGATTATTTTTACCTATCTAGTGTACATCTGGTGTACATATGCATTAATCTGGCTGTATTAATGCATTATTTCTGGCTGTGTTTTAGTTCATAACAGCAAATAAGACAACTCAAAATAGCGCATGTAAGAAACAGGTTAGAAACGGCTCCAATTACTAGGATTATGATCTTCTCCTTTCAATTAAAAGTATCCGTCATCTTGGTCTTCTTGTTCTTATCTTAATTTATTAGGGGTGTACCCAAAGATCTGAAGTCTATCCTTATTAATAAATTGAAAGGTGTACTAATTTCAAAAATAAATGGGTCTAATCAGCATGAGAATGGGGGTATAATAGGGGTATATGTGATGAAATATTACGACTGTGATTGGGCATTCTTTACCAAATAAGCCTTTTATTTTATCATATATTTCTATCCTAATATGTTCTATTACTTTTTTAAAAGCATACAATGAAATAGACAAATTGTTGTCTGAAAGAAATAAATATCGTCTCTAGATAAAATATGTCTAGGTATCAATACCGGCTTCAAAATTCATACCTATTTTGCGAAAATGATCTAATACGTGCTCGCCGTGTTGCTCAACAACACGTTTAGCTTCTCCTGGGGTCATTTCAATGTCATTAAAAGCATCTTCATCTTCGCCAGTAATAATCACTAGGAGCCGTGCAGTGTGATCTGTTATATTCGTAAAATCTCTCACTACGCCTGGGGGAACAGCTATCATGTCATAAGGATCAAGAGTGATCTCGTTTTCGCCCTCATCGCCCCAACGAATTCGAAAGCGGCCATCTAGACAAAAGAACGTCTCATTCGTGTTATGGTGAGCATGCAACATGGGGCGATCTCCCGGAGGACACTCGGCGATGATTATACTCATCTTATCTTTAGTTATAACCGCTGGTTGTTGTGCCATTGGGCCACCCTGATTTTCTGGCGACATTAACAGATACAGTGTCTTAGCGGTTAACATCTCGTAAGCCTCTTTCGGCACACCATCTGCTTGTTCGTAGGCCGAGCTTTGTGGCTCTAATTCTTTAAATCGAGAGATCTGTTTATTCATTTGTTCTGGTGATATCTTTTTTGTTCTCACTAGACTATTCCCTTTAATTTGGTCGTAGAATCCAACCGCCGCCAAGCAACCGTTCATCATGATAAAAAACACAGGCTTGGCCTGGCGCTATTCCTGCATAAGGTGTATGCAGAATTACTTCCCCATGCCCTCCTCCTGTCGAGCGTATTGTAGCAGGTAGCAAGGGTGTCATTGAGCGAATTTTAACAGAAATATCTATGGCATCGCTACCCAAAGGTTCATCACCTAACCAGTTTATGTCATTCAACAGTATAGTTTCTTGTAACAAAGCCTCTTTCGGCCCTACAATCACACGCTTTGTATGTGGCTCAAGCCTTAATACGTAAAGTGGATCACCACCACCGATATTTAAACCACGGCGCTGGCCAATCGTGTAATTAATAATCCCCTCATGATTACCAAGAATAGTACCTTCTTGATCTACAATTTCACCAGGCACAATTGCACCCGGGCGCATTTTTTTTACGACTTCGGCATAATTTCCATTTGGTACAAAACAGATATCTTGGCTATCCGGCTTATCTGCTACAGAAAGACCAAGACGCTCTGCCTCTTGTCGAGTTTCATCCTTAGTCATACCACCTAGCGGAAACCGTAAAAAATCTAATTGTTCTTGCGTCGTCGTGAAAAGAAAGTAACTTTGGTCTTTTAATCCATTAGCCCCTCGATGGAGCTCATATTTTCGTATTCCAGGAATATTTTGAACATAATGACCGGTAGCTAAAACATCAGCCTCAAGCTCCTTAGCTCGAGAAATTAGGTCGCGAAACTTTACCGTCTGATTACACCGAACGCACGGGATAGGGGTCTCACCCGCCAGATAAGTGTCGGCAAAGTCTTCCATTACATCTTCACGGAAAAGATCTTCGTAATTCAGAACGTAATGAGGAAAGCCTCTAGTATCCGCAACTCGCTTAGCATCATAAATATCCTGTCCGGCACAGCACGAACCGGGTCGAGCAATTGCATCACCATAATTAAAAAGCTGCAGCGTAATTCCTATGACATCATAACCTGCCTCATCTAGCAACGCAGCCGCCACAGAACTGTCGACACCACCCGACATTGCCACCACAACTCGGGTATCTTTAGGATCCTTATTTATTCCAAGACTATTCATTTTTCTTCTTTATGGTCACTTAAATCCCTAGGGTATGTTTTATTTTAATCTACTTCGGCATATAAGAAATGGACAGCTTCTAGCATTATTTATTTTGTTTTGTCCATTTGGTACAAAAAATAAAAGAGTATCCATTTACGTTATTCTATATCTAAACCCATCTGCCAAAAAGCTATCTCTAATCTTGTTGCTTGATTAAATATTTTTGAAAGGGCTTGAAAACGCCCCTCGACTCCTCGGCTGGCCATTAATTTATCAAGCTGTTTAATTTCAGTTTTAGCTAATTCTTGATATTCATCCTAAGCATACATTTCGATCCAAGCACCAAAGGGGTATTTATAACCTGATCCTTAAAATAACTACCGATTTCAGGATATCCAATAATACACGGGGCAAGTGCCACATGAAAGTCTAATAAAACACCGGATAAGCCACTTTCCAATACATAACGAGTGTAAGCCATGGTTTCAGCAGCCTCAGGCAAAGCCTCCATTTTAGCTTCGCTTAAATCCCAGTCAGCGCAAAATTTAACGTGAAGATCCATTTCAATATCAACAATCGCAGTCAAACCAGTTACGGCCTGTCTAATATCAGTCAAATTATCCGCTTTATATGCCGCTAACGCGTAAGCGCGAACAAAATAAATGAAAAACAAATAATCTTAACTCAAATAGGGCTTAAAACTCGAATTTCTACGCGTTCCACCCGCAAGCTCCGTAACGAATTTATGGTTTATGTAAGCATGCCAAGTTGACTGATTATCGCCTTTTAGGCGCGCGAACAGCGTCATATCATCAAATTATGGGTCTCAGAAGGCAAATTTATTACTAAACCATCCAATTCCTCACTCATAAGAAGCTGACAACTCAGCCGAGACGTTCGAGTTAATCCATAAGCAAGATCAAGCATATCGATCTCTTCCTCTTCGGCAGGTCTAAGCCTCTCATACCATTCAGGATCAACGATTATATGGCAAGTCGAGCACGCTAACGAACCTTCACATGCTCCCTCAACATCAAAATCGTTGGCCTGCGCAATATTTAAAATAGTCTGCCCGAGTGGCGCATCAACTTCACGAGATACTCCGTTAGGGTCAATAAAAATAATTTTAGACATTATTCTTCTTATCTTTAACCCACGCTAAAAGATTCACCACATCCGCAACGGCCGGTTTCATTTGGATTATCAAACACGAAACTCGACTGCATTTTATCTTCTACAAAATCCATAGTAGAACCAAAAATATACATCATAGCTAAAGGGTCAACAAATATGGTAACGCCGTCTTGTTCAATAACATCCTCCAAAGGTTTTTGTGCTTCAGCGTATTCCACGATGTAGCTGTGTCCGTTACAGCCCATTGTGGTCACTCCAACACGCAAGCCCAAAACAGGCTTATCTGAGTTTTCCATTAGTGTTTTTGCCCGTTTAACGGCAGCATCCGTTAATGTAATAGAATTACCTTGAGTATCAGCTGTGTTCATCAGTATTTCCTATACCTAAAATAACTTAACATTAATAACTCAATACATGCCAAGTGCGAGTTTAGCATCTTCAGACATTTTTTCCATATCCCAGGCTGGCTCCCAAACCAGGTAAACTTCCACTTCACCGGTACCACCAACTGAAGCGGCGGCATCCGCTACTTGTTGTGGCAGAATACCAGCTACGGGACAACCTGGCGCTGTCAATGTCATTTGCACTTTGACAGCGCCACTTTCAGCAATATCAAGTTCGTAGATTAAACCAAGCTCATATATATCTACAGGAATTTCCGGATCATAAACTGTCTTCAACGCTTCAATGATCGCATCTTTTGGCCTGACAGCCGTACCCGCCTTAAAAGGCTCCCCCGCCTTACCAACGAGACCTCCATTTTCAAGTATCTCCGGATCCAGTCCACCACCCTCCGTCGGAGCACCAAATCCAGGTGATCCTGTCGGCCCATGAGGACCTATTGCGGGTGTATAGTTTGGAGGTAAATTATCATCATTCATAATTTTAATCTCGCTCTGCTATTCATTATTCACTAGAGACAGCTTTTTCGCCGTGAACTGCTGCATTAATTGTGTGCCAGGCCAAAGTTGCGCATTTAACCCGCATTGGGAATTGTTTTACACCAGATAAAACCACCAATTTATCTAAATCATCTTCAAACTTTTCAGGCGTTTCATCTACTTCTTCGCCCTTACACATTTTATGAAAAATTTCAAATAATGCATCAACCTCAGCTACTTTTTTCCCTGTAACAATATCTGTCATCATAGATGCCGAAGCAACTGAGATCGCACAACCACGGCCTTCAAAAGCTGCATCTTCAATATTTTGATCAACCCCAACTTTGACAAACACTGTCAATTTATCACCACAAAGAGGGTTATTACCATTAGCCTCGCACGTCGCGTCCTCAGGATGGCGAAAATTGCGAGGATTTTTTCCATGATCCAAGATAACTTCTTGATATAGTTCGCGGATATCATCTTCCATTAGCCAAATATGTCCTTTACATAATTTAAAGCATCAACGAGTTGGTCAATATCATCGGTATTATTGTACATACCCAGCGATGCTCGGGCCGTTGCAACTAATCCATATCGATCCATCAGTGGTTGCGCACAATGATGGCCTGCCCGAACGGCAACACCCTTGCTATCAATAATTGTACCAATATCATGCGCATGAACTCCATCAAGCTCAAAAGATATAATAGGAGCCTTATTATCGGCTCGACCAATAATCCGCAGGCCATCAATCTCAGCGAGGTGATTAGTTGCATAGGTTAGTAGCTTGGTCTCATAATTAGCAATATTTTCAAGACCAACACCTGTTACATAATCGATTGCCGTAGCCAAGCCTACAGCCTCAATAATTGGCGGTGTGCCAGCTTCAAATCGAGCAGGCGCCTCGCGATAAGTTGTTTTTTCAAATGTTACATTTTCGATCATATCGCCGCCGCCTTCGTACGGTGGCATTTTGTTCAAGAGATCAAGCTTTCCCCAAAGAACTCCGATTCCAGAAGGCCCATATAATTTGTGTCCCGTGAAAGCATAAAATTCAGCATCTAGATCTTGGACATCCACGCCGTCATGAACAATGCCCTGGCAGCCATCAATCAACACATGGGCACCAATATTATGAGCCTGCCGTACGATTTCCTTAATCGGTAAAATTGTGCCCAAAACATTGGAGACGTGCGTTACAGCAACTAGTTTAGTTTTTGGGCAAAGTAATTTCTCAAACTCGTCCATTAGAAAATTACCATGATCGTCAATTGGCGCTATTTTAATTTCAACGCCAATAGCATCTCTCAGCAATTGCCAAGGCACAATATTGGCATGATGTTCCATATGGCTTATAATGATTTCATCACCAGCACGCAAAAATGTGCGCCCATAGGAATAAGCTACCAAATTAATTGCAGCCGTACCATTACGTGTAAATATAACTTCGTCTGGCGTTTTTGCATTCATGAAATTTGCAACTGTCATACGTGCATTCTCATAATTATCAGTTGCTAGTTGGCTCAAAGTATATGCCCCCCGATGGACATTTGCGTATTCAGATCGATAGGCATGGTCCATTCTATCTAATACCTGGACAGGCTTTTGAGCAGAAGCTCCACTATCCAAGAATGCTAAAGGATGGCCATTTATTTTGAGATCTAGCGCAGGAAAATCAGCACGAATAGCACTAACATTATAATCTATTTCGGTATCGGATTTTAAAACTGTATTTAAAGCAGTCATTCTATCGATCCATCCATTCGGAAATCGTTTCTCTAAAGACACCTTGATAGTCCTCATCAACGCCTAAATCTATGACCTCCATCAGAAAACCTTCAACCAGCATGGAGCGCGCCATAGCATCTGGTATGCCACGAGAGCGAAGGTAAAAGAGAGCCTCTCCATCCAATTCACCGGCGGTAAATCCGTGGGCACACTGCACATCATCAGCATAAATTTCAAGTTGCGGTTTAGCATCAATTTCAGCGCCATCAGAAAGTAACAAAGTTTTATTACTCATACGCCCATCAGTACCATCGGCACCATCGGAGACTATAATTGATCCTTGAAAAACCCCGCGCGCCTTATCATCTAATACCCCTTTGTAACTCTCACTAGAAGTCGTATTGGGCACCAAATGTTCAATTAATGTCGTGTGGTCCATATGTTGGTCAGCACGAGCAATATAAACACCACTAAGGTTAGTGCGTGCTCCTTCCGCCTGGCAAGCTACATGAATTTCACTACGGCTCAAACAGCTTCCGACGGTCAAAATAAAACTATCGTAGGTTCCATCTTTCCCAACCCGAGCGTTGACAGATGATAAGTTTATGCCCTCGGCGCTATCTTCTAACATACGATAATGTTTCACGTATGAACCACCATCGACTAAAATCTCAAAAACAC
>DUBF01000181.1:8444-67972 GCA_012960465.1 Rhodospirillales bacterium
TTTCCATTTCCAATGCCAACATGCCGCTCTAGTATGGTTACATGCGAGCCATCTTTTGCCACGACTAGATTTCGAGGATGATGGGTTGCATTTCCATCGCCTTGCGATACATATAAGACTTCAATGGGTTTATCCAATTTTACATTTTCAATTAAAACAACAAGCCCATCCTCTATAAATGCCGTATTAAGCGCCAAGACCGGGAAGTCCTCAACCGAACTAATCTGACCAAGGTAAGGTTTGATCAAAGCTGCCTCGGCAGAAAGAGCCTCGGATAGGGACAATACTTTTATGCCTTCACCAAGCTGACCAATTGCGGAAAGATCTTTATCAAAGCGACCGTTAACAAACACCAGTCTATGAGTTTCAAGATCTGCCGGTAACCAGCCCAAATCCACTCCATCCAAGTCCAAAGCATTGTTGTTAACATCGCCAATGCCATCGAGCACCTTAAGGCTTGTGTACTTCCATTCCTCAACATTAGGCGTTGGCAGGCCATTGACAGAGAAACTCTCAAGACCATTTTTACGCAATTGGTTAAGCCATGGTTCGGAACAACTAAATTCTACTGCACTATTCTGCTCAATAAAAGTCTGACTAGATTGTGATAGGTTGCTCATCTCTAAGCCGCCACTTCTGCATAATTTGCATAACCATTTTTTTCTAATTCAATAGCTAGATTTTTATCGCCAGTATCCACAATTTTTCCATCAGCGAGCACATGCACGACGTCAGGAACAATATAATCGAGTAAACGCTGATAGTGCGTAATCACAAGCATACTCCGTTCTGATGATTTTAATGCAGTTACGCCCTCACCTACGATACGGAGGGCGTCGACATCCAAACCACTATCAGTTTCATCCAATATGGCTAAAGTAGGTTCTAGAACCGCCATTTGTAGTACTTCAGCACGCTTCTTTTCACCACCTGAGAAACCCACATTAACAGCTCGTTTCAACATATCATCGCCAATGTTTAAAATCTTTGTTTGTTGGCGAACAAACTTGAGAAAATCCATCGCATCAAATTCACTTTCGCCCCGATATTTTCGAACCGAATTTACTGATGCTTTTAGGAAATTCATCGTAGAAACACCTGGAATTTCTACCGGATATTGAAAAGCCAAGAACACACCTTCGCCGGCGCGTTGTTCAGGCTCCATATCAAGTAAATTTTTACCCTGATAAAGGACAGAACCGCTGGTAACCTCGTAACCTTCTCGACCGGCGAGGACATAAGAGAGTGTCGATTTACCGGCTCCATTAGGGCCCATTATTGCATGGACCTCCCCCGACCCTATAGTCAAGTTAAGACCCTTGAGAATTTCAATTTCACCAACTTTGGCATGGAGATTTTTAATTTCTAACATTAATTTCATTCTTTCTAATAAACTTTAACCGACACTACCTTCTAAACTAATCCCAACGAGTTTCTGAGCTTCAACGGCAAACTCCATAGGAAGCTCCTGCATTACATCACGACAGAAACCGTTAACTATTAAAGCAACAGCATCTTCTTCTGAAATACCACGTTGACGACAATAAAATAATTGATCATCGGCAATTTTAGACGTTGTCGCCTCATGTTCAATCTTTGCTGATTTATTCCGGCTTTCGA
This sequence comes from Rhodospirillales bacterium, assembly GCA_012960465.1. Lineage (GTDB taxonomy): Bacteria > Pseudomonadota > Alphaproteobacteria > Rhodospirillales > UBA2165 > TMED23. The sequence goes on from DUBF01000181.1 coordinate 10,065, forward strand.
TGTAAGGTACGGTATGCGCCCCACATTCCTTACCTATTAATAACGAGTCGCATTGGGTATAATTTCTCGACCCCTCTGCCTTCGGCATCATTTTAACAAGCCCTCGATACGTGCTTTGTGATTTACCCGCTGAAATACCCTTCGCAATGATCTTAGAACTCGTATTTTTACCAAGATGGATCATTTTAGTACCAGTATCGGCTTGTTGATAATTATTGGTAATAGCTACTGAATAAAACTCGCCGACTGAATTATCTCCTTGCAAAATACAACTTGGATATTTCCAAGTAATAGCTGAGCCTGTTTCAACCTGCGTCCACGATACCTTGGCATTCCGACCTCGGCATGCGGCACGCTTAGTAACAAAATTATAAATACCACCAACGCCATTTTCATCGCCTGGATACCAATTTTGCACGGTGGAATATTTTATATCGGCATCATCGAGGATAACCAACTCTACAACGGCAGCATGAAGTTGATTTTCATCACGCATAGGTGCTGTGCAGCCTTCAAGATAACTCACCTTGGACCCTGCATCAGCAATTATGAGTGTACGTTCAAATTGCCCTGTATTTGACGCGTTAATCCGAAAATAAGTTGAGAGCTCCATTGGGCAATTGACACCCTTTGGTATATAAACAAAAGAACCATCTGTAAAAACGGCGGAATTTAGAGTGGCAAAATAATTGTCAGAATAAGGAACAACGGAACCCAGATATTGCTTCACTAAGTCTGGATATTCTTTAACAGCTTCTGAAATTGGGCAAAATATTACACCTTCCTTTGATAAAGCCTCTTTAAAGGTTGTAGCAACGGAAACACTATCAAACACAGCATCGACTGCAACGTTTTTAACCCCAGCCAGAACCTCTTGTTCATGGAGCGGGATCCCCAGCTTTTTGTACGTATCCAATATTTCTGGATCGATGTCTTCAAGGCTCTCTGGTCCATCATCCGCTGATTTTGGCGCGGAATAGTAGTATGCGTCTTGATAATCAATTGGCGGATAACCTACCTTAGCCCAATCTGGTTCTTTCATAGTCAACCAATGTGAATATGCCTTCAATCGCCACTCAAGCAACCAATCCGGCTCTTCCTTTTTAGCAGAAATATAACGGATAATGCCTTCGTTAAGACCCTTAGGAGCTTGATCCGTCTCAATATCGGTCACAAAGCCATACTTGTATTTTTCAACTAATTCAACTTGATCAACTGTTTCTGTAACCGCTGCCATTTATTTTACTCTGTTCTTTATTCTGCCGCATTTACCGACAACACCTGCCGGTTTTTACGTATGTTTCTAATTTCCTCAATCAGCCGGTTAGCTGCGTAATTAACTTCTTCCTGAAGTGTAAATCGTCCAAGTCCAATCCTTAAGCTACTTTCCGCCAAATCGGTGGTTAGCCCGATAGCATCTAGAACATAAGATGCTTTTGCCGAAGCCGATGTACACGCAGACCCTGAAGAAACCGCTAAATCAGGCAACGCAGCCATCAAGCTTTCTGCATCCACACCTTCAACACTGATGTTCAAATTACCAGGGATACGCTGTTTCATACCCCCATTTACGTGGACCCCAAATAAGTTGTTATTTAAGGTGGTCAATAGTTCATCTCGCATTTGCCTCAAGCGTTTTGCTTCACCCTCAACCTCTATCGCAGCCAATTCACATGTTTTACCAAATCCTACACAAAGTGGTGCTGGCAGAGTTCCTGGTCGGATAGATTTTTCTTGTCCGCCGCCACTAAATAACGGTTTAATTTTAACTCTAGGTTTTTTGGTTAGGTACAGTGCTCCACATCCCATGGGCCCATAAACCTTGTGACCGGTTATACTCATAAGGTCTACGTTCATGGCCTTTACATCTAATGACATTTTACCCAGCGCCTGGGCAGCATCTGTATGTAAAAGAACTTCATGCTGATGGCATAATTCTCCTATTTCAGCTATTGGCTGCACAGTACCAATCTCATTTTGTACAGTCATAACCGAGACCAATAAAGTATCATCAGTAATAGCATCTTTAAGATTATCAAGATCTATTAAGCCATCAGAACCTACTTCTAAAAAGGTAACACGCGTCCCCTCGCTTGCTAGGTCATGAGCAGAGTCTAAAATACAGGGATGCTCTGTGACACACGTAACTATATGGTTTTTTTTCTCTCGATAAAAACGAGTAGCACCTTTCAGCGCGATATTGTTAGCCTCTGTTGCACCTGATGTGAAATAAATTTCCTCTGGCGACGCGCCTATAGAATCAGCAACTTGTCCGCGTGCTAACTCGACGGCGTCAGCCGCTTCCCATCCATAATAATGACTGCCAGAATGTGGGTTACCAAAGCTCTTATTGAAATAAGGTAACATCGCCTCAACAACACGGGGATCGGTCTGTGTAGTCGCATGATTATCTAAATAAACTGGTCTACTTAGTTTCTTATCTGACACTATTAGGCAACTTTCATCAACTTATCGGCATTTGTACTTGAATACATTTTCTCCCACTCACTGATAAAATAATCAACATCCTGCATGGTGTTTCCGTTACCAAGACTTATCCTAATCACATTTGAAGCGACCCCATCATCAACGCCCATAGCCCTCAAGACGTGCGAAGCCTGAACCTTACCTGAGGAGCAAGCAGAACCCGCACTAATCATGATACCTTTAAGGTCAAATTTGATAACTTGCGTTTCATTACTTAGGCCAGGCATGAAAATACAACTTGTATTAGGGAGCCGATCAACATTTTCCCCAAATACAATCGCCTCCGGTGCAATTTGTTTAATAGATGCCTCCAATGCGTCCCGTAGTTCTCTGATCTTAGTAACATGAGCCAAGTCGCCGATATTCTCTGACGCAACACCGAAACCAGCGATGCCTGGGAGATTTTCGGTGCCGGCTCGGCGACCCCGTTCCTGACCTCCACCTCGCATGAAAGGATCAAATGGTACTTCTTCATTTACAATCAAGGCACCAACACCCTGAGGGCCGCCAATTTTATGGGCCGATAAACTAATAAAATCTACTCCAAGCGTTGACTTATCAAATTTAATCTTGCCACAAGCTTGTATCGCATCCGTATGGACCAATGCCCCATATTTTTTTGCAACTTTCGAGACTTTAGCGACAGGTTGAATAACTCCGGTTTCATTATTTGCCAACATCACAGAAACTAAAATTTGACCATGAGTTTTATCAAGTCGCTCTTCAAGAGCATCTATATCAATCAAACCATTTCGATCCACCCTAAGCTGCTCAATATTATCTGTTGCACCTAACACGGAACCGTGTTCAACCGAGGAAGCCATAATGTGTTTACATTTTATCCCACGAAAAACCAAATTATTAGCTTCCGTACCGCCACTTGTAAAAACAACCTCGGACGCCCCTACGCCAGCGAGCCTTGCGATCTTGTCACGTGCCTCTTCAATCTTTTGACGTGCTAACCGACCGGAACTATGAACAGAAGAGGGATTGCCGCCGAGCGCCAAAGTATCGGAAATAATACTAGCAACGTCAGCCGTAATTGGTGTCGTCGCATTATGATCAAAGTAAACAAATTGCTTCATTAAAATCTTTCCAACTCACTCTGTAGCGCTATAACCAGTTTCCGGTACGCCGGATGCATTACAATCTGTGATAAAATTCGATGGAAATAAATGCCTCCCACTTGTACCAATAATCCTATTTTCAACAACATCCGCTAATGAGATAGAACTCAAATATAAAGAAATCTGGTTACCCAGTTCAGACCATAAATCGTGGGTGAGGCAGCGTGAATTATCAGCCGTACAACCTTTCGGTGAGCCTATTGAACAGCGAGTTGTCTGAATTGGCTCATCTACGGCGATAATGATATCGAATATTTTGATTTGATCGGCTTCGCGCGCCAATAAATAACCGCCGCCTGGCCCGCGAACAGATTTCACTTGCGCTCCTTTACGTAATTTACCAAATAACTGCTCCAGATATGAAACCGAAATATCTTGCCTGAGCCCAATGTCTATTAGCGCAACGGGCGTGTCCGTATTTTGACAGGCCAAATCAACCATTGCCATTACCGCATATCTACCTTTGGTACTAAGTTTCAAAGTTTTTCTCCTTTTGACATTTTCCCATTTAGAAAATTTTCAAACTCATTTTAATTACCAGATGTCACTGCTTTTTTTCTTTTTCATTCTCTATTTCAGCATTTCTGTTTGTTAATTCGGTCTCTAACTCGACCACCCGTTCTCCTAGTACATTTAGTTGATTACGTAAGCTCTCAAAGCTACGCGCGACTGGATCCGGCAGACCCTCAATTGGCGTACCATAGGCACAGAATTCATCTTCAAGCGACTTGTCCCTTCCCATTACAATTTTAGCAGGAATACCAACCATTGTAGCACCTTGAGGTACATCTTGCAGAACAACAGCATTTGCGCCTATACGAGCACCGTTACCAACATTCAAAGGGCCTAAAACTTGAGCGCCAGAACCAATAATGACTCCATCTCCAATTGTCGGGTGCCGTTTACCTTTTTCCAGTGAAGTTCCACCCAATGTAACCCCTTGATAAAGTGTGACATCATCTCCAACCTTGGAAGTTTCTCCAACCACAACGCCCATACCATGATCAATAAAAAATCGTTGACCAATTTCAGCACCCGGATGAATTTCTACACCTGTTACAAAACGACCTAAATTAGAAATCAGGCGGCCCATAAGATAAAAATTTCTTCGCCATGCAAGGTTTGCAAACCTATAAAATAGGATTGAATGATAACCGGGATAACACAGGATAACTTCAATGCGAGAGCGAGCAGCTGGATCACGAACCATGTAAGAATCTATATCTCCAGTTAAGCGACCAAAAAAAGTATCATTCATTGTATTAATTTCCGTGCATTAATTCGTTTAACGTACTAAAAAGCTCTTTTGAAAGATAAAAGTGAATAAACTAGCGATTTTGTACGCTGTATACAGTATATAGTTTTCCTGATTATATTAGTCAAGTATTATGAGAAAATAGAATTAATAAGCCATATTATACCATAGTAAACAACTGTTAAATACACCTCTAACCCAGTTTTAATTGGCAAATTAGTAGAACCATGACGGACGTAATTTTTAATGGACCTGATGGGCGCTTAGAAGGCCGCTATCATCAAAGTAAACTAGCTGACGCGCCGATTGCAATTGTTCTTCATCCCCACCCTCTTCATGGTGGTAATATGAATAATCGCATTATATATACCATGTATAACGCCTTTGTAGACAGAGGCTTTTCAGTCTTACGATTTAATTTTCGGGGTGTCGGACGCTCCCAAGGCGTTTTTGATGGTGGTATTGGAGAATTGAGTGATGCAGCATATGCCTTTGACTGGATGCAACAATTCAACAAAAATAGCCGTTCTTGCTGGATTGGAGGTTATTCTTTTGGTGCATTAATCTCTATGCAATTAATGATGCGGCGACCCGAAATTGAAGGTTTCATATCTATCTCGCCACCAGCAAATACCGAGGATTTCTCTTTCCTTGCGCCCTGCCCTTCATGTGGCCTAATTTCCCACGGCGATGCTGATAATTTGATACCGATTGAAGCTGCGTCAAAACTAGCTTCTAAACTTGGAACTCAAAAAAATATCGAAATTGAATTTACAGCTATAAAAGGTGCGGACCACTTTTATAAAAATAAGATAAATCTTTTAAATACAGAAATTTGCCGATATTTGGATGAATCACTTTCGTCCGAAAAAGAAAAAAAATCTATGAAAATAACAACAAAAAAGAAAAAGAAATAAACATATTATTGACGATAAATATCACCACCTGTAAGTTCTTTAGGTACGCCCGTAGTATTGGGAAAGCTTAACGGTAAATTTAAAAGGGAGCGAACGGCTAAAAAAGCAAAGGCTTGTGCTTCCAAGGCATCACCATTCCAACCAACCTCTTCAACTGGTATCACTCTAGTCCCAAGACATTTTGATAGCTCACCCATCATATATGAATTGTGACGGCCACCACCAGTTATCAACCACCGTTGCACAGGCTGAGGAAAATATTCTAAAGATCGGACTATAGTTTCAGTTGTAAAAGCGACTAGTGTTGCAGCCGCATCTTCGACTAACAAATTCTCAACATTCAAAAAATCAAATTCATTCCGATCAAGGGACTTTGGAGGCATTTTACTAAAGTACGGATCATTCAACAAATTAGCTAAAACTTCTTCATTAACTCGCCCCTGCCGAGCAATTTCACCATCTTTATCAAAAGATGCACCTACCTTTTGTTTTATAAAATCATCGATCAGTGCGTTACCTGGTCCAGTATCGAACGCGAGCAAGCACTCATCGCTAATAAAACTTACGTTTGCTACACCGCCAATATTAACAATCACAGTGGGATCCGAGAACTTCCTAGCTAACGCCTGATGATAGATAGGGGCAAGGGGGGCCCCCTGGCCACCAGCGGCAATATCAGCACTTCTAAAGTTATTAACAACCGAAGTGCCAAGCAGTTTTGCCAATAATGCACCATCACCAATTTGTAATGTGAAACCTTTTTTCGCATCATGATGAATTGTCTGGCCGTGGAAACCAACAATATCAATTTCTGATCTTATATAGCCATGTTTATAAAATAAATCCTCAACGAGTGCCGCATGCAAACATGTAAGATCTTTTTGTAGCAGGTGCGATACATCTCTTTTACCGAGTTCCCTCCTTAAACGATTTCTGAATTCTTGGCTATACGGCTTTGATACGAAAGGTCCAAAATAATCAACAGATTGACCATCAGTTTTTATAATAGCAGCATCAATTCCGTCTAAAGAAGTTCCACTCATCAACCCAAGAGCTGTATATATTTTTTGCTTAATCATAAATTCCACAAATTTAAACTATTTTCTTGAGCACAAAAAAATTACATATAGCAAATAATTGTAGCGCAAGCATGATTATGCTAAATGACCCAAGTAAAATAATTGGCTAAAGATAGCCTTAACCTTAACTAGTATTTCATATTTTGCAGTGAGAGTACCAAATAAATCATGGTTAGTTATAAATCAGAATTTTTAAACACAATTACGAAACGCGGTTTTCTTCATCAATGTACAGACCTTGGCTCGCTAGACGAACGCGCTTCATCAGAAATTATTCCCGCATACATTGGCTTCGACTGCACTGCCCCAAGTCTCCACGTAGGTTCGCTACTCCCTGTAATGTTACTCAGATGGCTTCAGAAAACTGGCCATAAGCCTATCGTACTTATGGGCGGCGGCACCACAAAGGTCGGCGATCCGTCTGGCAAAGATGAAAGCCGCCAGCTTTTAACAGAAGAAAAAATTAATGCTAATATGGAAGGTATTAAATGTATATTTTCGAAATACCTCAATTTTGGTAATGGTTCAACCGATGCCGTAATGATCAATAACGCCGCCTGGCTTGATAAGTTAAATTATATAGATTTTCTCAGAACCTACGGACCTCATTTTACTATCAATAAAATGTTGACGTTTGATAGTGTAAAACTACGACTTGAACGGGAACAACCCTTAACCTTTTTAGAATTTAATTACATGATCCTCCAGGCATACGACTTTCTTGAGCTTTCAAGACGTAATGATTGCCTTATGCAAATGGGGGGTTCCGATCAATGGGGAAACATCATTAATGGTGTGGAGCTTGGTAGACGCGTAGATAACACACAGCTATTTGGGCTCACAATACCGCTGATGACAATGGCTTCAGGAGCCAAAATGGGAAAATCAGCTGCGGGGGCGATCTGGCTCGATGCAGAGCAATTATCCGTGTATGATTTCTGGCAATACTGGCGCAATACAGAAGATGCCGATGTAGGACGATTTATGCGCCTTTTCACAGAATTGCCGCTTGATGAAATTAAAAAATTAGAGGCTCTTAAAAACGAAGAAATAAACGAGGCAAAAAAGATTCTTGCTGATGAAATAACAAAGCTTTGTCACGGCGAAGCGGCAGCTAAAACAGCGTCAGCAACGGCTCTACAAACTTTTGAAGGCACAGGTCTCAGTGCCAATCTTCCTACACTTGAAGTATCAAAAAACGATCTGGAAGCTGGCTTTACAGCGTTTGACCTATTCCGCCAAGCTGGTTTAGCAAAGTCAAATGGCGAAGCGCGAAGACTTATTAAAGGTAATGGTGCGCGACTTAATGACATTATAATCACTGACGAGACCCTATTAATTTCATCAAAAGATAAAAATAATGAAAACGTTATAAAACTATCTGCAGGAAAGAAACGCCATATATTGATACGGGATATTGACTAATTTTTAGTAATTTCTTTAGTGGATCCATCAAATATACTAAATAATTTCCTCAGAAAACTCGGTGCTAGCACTGAAAGTGGGTTGGTCGATATGTCGGGCTCCTTAAGGTTGCCGGTCATTGTATAATTCGCAGCAAACACACCTCCATGTTTTTCACCGCCCGATAATAGCGTTCCGATAATTGGGATGCGGGTCAAAGCCGTATTAAAAAAATAGGCCGGCACTATAGTACCTTTAACGTCTAGGGTTTCTCCGCTAGAATCAATATTTCCTGTCGCCGTCATACCCAAAGATACACCTGACACGGATGCATCCTTTATGGTTATAACATCATCTTTGCTTTCAAACGGGGCAACTAGCCTTCTAAATCCTATACCTACACCACCTATAAGTTCGTCCACAATACCAGTAATTGACGCCAGGCTAAGCAAATTAGCTAATATCGGAGCTTTAATTATACGAAAGTCATCAATCCGGACATGGCCGGAAAATTTACTCTCTGGCAACATACCATCGTATTTACCCCGAAGCATTAATTTTCCACCAATCAAGTTATCATAGTAGTCAAAAATCTTAAGTATTGATCCCGCATTGTTTGCTTCTATATTTAGGCTTCTTCTGCCATTTTTTGACTCCAGTTTAATATCGAGAGCCTTATTTAGACCTCGGCCAGCTTTGAGGAAGGCATTATCCCATACCCAACCGTCAAACGAAATTATACCGTTAACGTCCGTAAGATTTCTATTTGGATAAAGTTGTATCGATTCTAGATTAAGAGAAAATTTGAGAGGCACGCCTCTTACTTTTTCTGTAGCCACATCTTCACTGGTCATCCACTCTATTAAATCTAACTGCTTACCTGACACATGAACATTCCATCCGTCATTCTTTGGATCACTATGTGGAGCTATAATAGCCTTAACATCTGTCTGGCCAAACTCTAAACGACCTATCACCACTTGATTGAGTTTGCCCGATTTCTTGAACGAGGCGTTCGCATCTACTTTAAGGCCACCACCTGAATAAGCAACCTTGGGAATAGATATAAATTTACCATTTGCAAACGCGGCGATAACCGAAGCAACTGCAGCTACTTTTTCCGGTTTATACCATCCCATTCTCGGAAAAGTTATTAGGGCGTCTTTAAGATCGAGTTCAGCTTCGAGCTCTCCTAAGCCGTCATTATTAACCATCACTTTAACATCAACGCCCATCACCCCATTAATATAGGTTTTATTAAAAGGCGGAAAATTAAATTTAAGCTTTTCACGCCAAAATCGATCATCAATAACCGACTTAAGCGAATATTTACGCCGATAGCGGCCCAGTTGAGTGAAATCTTCATGCCACTCTATTTCAGTTTTAACTCCTGAAAGTTGCCCAGCCCCCTTGATCGTCATACCCTTATTATCCGCGTTAAAAATAAGATTTGCTTTCGTCAGGTCCAAGTCGAGAGCGATTTTTGAAATTTCAACATTCTTTAAAACAGCTTGAGTAAACACCTTTACTTTATCCGATGTTATATCTCTTTCTAGTAAAAAATTAAGATTTACTTTGGAACTAAAACTTCCATTAATAAGGGTTGGAGTAAAATCAACTGATTTTAGAAATTCAAAGGGCTTACTATCAGAAAATTTAACAACCGATACCAATGACCCATCTATTTCAAGTTGTATATCTACATATTGATCGTCTTTATCAAGATCAGTAAAAGTTATCCGACCGTTACGAATCAACAAATCACCTAACTTACCATGCTTGATTTCTATATCAACACGTTTACGGTCAAACTTAATTCTTCCCTTTCCATCAGTTGCCTTTGGCATCGGGGGAAAATAATCAACAGTCATATTTTGGTAATCCATTACACCTAAAATTGTCGTGACCTCAAGTCCGTTTTTCTTACTGTAACGTCCCGTCATATTCGCTTTAGCTGAGGAAATGATTCCATCAGCTAAATTCTCAGTCATCCATTTTCTAGCAAAAACTGCCTGCCCCTTAGGCCAAACCGTCGACATCTGATGAATAGAAAAGCCACGAGCTTCCCCATCTAACTCGAACGAAATTTTATCATCAAATCTCTGGACCGTTGCTGAAGCAGTCAAGGTTAATTCTTTAGTTAAAAGATTTATTTCTTGAATCGTAAGCCGGTTAAAATCAAAATCATAATTACCTACCAAAGATATTTTCCGGGCTGCCAGCTTATGATTAAATGGGCGCGGTAATGTTAAGGCTCCATCCTTATCTAAATTTAATGTCAGATCCTCAATCTGAAGCCGTCCCATTGTCTTATCATATTCACCAAGGAATTTTATTTCCTTCACTATGACACTAGCACGAACCGATTCTACGAATGCGATTTTTCCCTTACCACTTGATAGATTAAATTTAAATTTTTCGATTTCTCCACCCCTTAAAACAACGAGGTCTACGGTTCCACTTAGAGGTAAATCAAAGTTTTTTAAAGCTTCAAGTTTTGGAGAAATTGGTGCAAAAACAACCGGATTGAGATCAGAAAACCCTACGGTGATCCTAGCTTCCTTTTTATCAAGATTATAATCACCGCTCAAATTAATGGCCGCTGTTTTTCTAACCAGCACATTGGTAGATTTTAAAGCTAGCTCTGCAGAGACGTAAACATTGTATTCTTTTCTAATAAGGGTAACAGTAGTTTTAGGAGCTTTCCATTCCACATCAAGCTGGCGATCATCAATAGTAACATCTGCATTAATAATATCTACACGGCGCAAATAACCTAAAGGTTGGCTGGTATCTGCCGGAGAGAATAATTCTCCGATAATTCTGCCAAGTAAATCTTGATTTGAGGATCCTCCAAGATTGCTATCACCCATATACTGAGCTAGCTCTAATTCTAACCTACCAACTTCCGTTCGAACGATATTGAGGTTAGGGCCAAAGATTGTTATGTTTCTGGGCGCTATTTGCCCCTGTAGCAATGCCGCACCACTTAAAGTAATTGCGAGCTCGGGAACTTCAGCAATTACTTTACCATCAACTGCTATAGCTTTAATACCTTGCAATTTAATTCCAAGGTTCTGTTCTCTTCCAACCCAAGTTAAAACCGTATTTTCCAGTTTGATTTCAAAACTATTGTTACTAACTTGGAATGCAGCCTCAAAATATGGAGTAAGAAAAGAGAGCGATATTGGGCCGGCAGTAAGACGCCAAAATAGAACGCCAAATAATACAGCAAATCCTAACGCTACGACACTAACTAGCTGAACAAAACTGCGGAATATCCGCTTGAACAATTACTCATCCCCATTTATTTGCTAAATACTACTTTCTGAAACAATATTCGCTAAAATACAATCACCACTTCTGCTCGCCGTAGGATAACTCACATCCATTACGATCTAAATAAAAACTTCATGTATCCTTTTACAGGTTATGAAGGTTAATTTGAGACTAACAAACTTCGATACGTGAAGCGAGCGCTGCCACCATAAACATATCGAGATCACCATCAAGAACCCCTTGTGTATTTGAAGTCTCCACCTCGGTTCGTAAATCTTTTATCATTTGGTATGGTTGCAAGACATATGAGCGGATTTGATGACCCCAGCCAATATCCGTTTTAGCGTCACGTTCCGCTTGTGCAGCATCTTCGCGTTTTTGCAACTCTACCTCGTATAAACGAGCGCGCAACATATCATATGCTGCCGCACGGTTACGGTGCTGTGATCTATCATTTTGGCACTGAACAACTATACCTGTAGGTATGTGGGTAATCCTGATGGCTGAATCTGTTTTATTTATATGCTGTCCGCCGGCACCAGATGCTCGATAGGTATCAATACGCAAATCTTTCTCTTCAAACTCAACTATAATATTTTCATCAATCACAGGATAAACCCAAACAGAAGCAAAACTTGTGTGACGACGAGAACTGGAATCAAACGGTGATATCCGTACTAGCCGATGCACGCCGCTCTCAGTTTTGAGCCAACCATAAGCATCGGTTCCATTTACACGTATAGTTACCGATTTAATGCCTGCCTCTTCGCCAGAACTTTCTTCAAGCCACTCAAGCTTATAGCCATGTTTATCTGCCCAACGACTATACATTCTTAGCATCATACCCGCCCAGTCCTGCGCCTCAGTACCACCTGCACCAGGATGAATCTCAATATAGCAATCATTACTATCTGCTTCACCTGAGAGTAGCGCCTGGACACGTGCTCTTTCAACCTTTTCACCTAACTCATGAATAGCGCGTTCAGCTTCATGGATAATGTCAACATCTTCTTCAGACACACCAAGTTCGAGAAGTTCTACATTATCTCTTAAATCGTTAGTAATTTCATCGACCGCTTCCACAGCATCCCCAAGTTTTGTGTGCTCTCGCATGAAGCCTTGTGCTTTTACTGGGGCATCCCAGAATGTTGGGTCTTCGATCAAAGAATTTAGCTCATCAATACGCCTAATAGCATTATCATAGTCAAAGTCGCCTCCTTAGCAGCTTTAATGACTGCCCAATCTCATTCACTTGATTTTCGATTTCTATACGCATTGAAAATTACTCTCTAGAAAACATGAAACAGCTATTCCTAGCTGTTTCATTAAATATCCACAAGGCCTGAGCTTAAAAATAAGCCAACTAATATAAAAAAAATTGGGCCAGAATATAAAAAAACATATTAGCTTAATAGAGACCACCTATACCAACTGATGGCGCTGATTTTGGTGTATCCTCAGATCCATCGAGAACCTGAGTTTGACCCTTTGGTATCGTTCCTGGTTTAAAGGCTTCCAGTATAATTCGCCTGTCTCCCGGTCGCGCTAATCTTCCGGTTCCAGCATCCACACGAACTAGTCGTATACCTGGTGGAATACGGAAGGGAGTTGAGGGTTTATCAAATAATGCATGTCCCATAAATTCTTTAAAAATTGGTGCCGAGACACTTGCACCTTGTTCTCGTTTGCCAAGCGACCGCGGGGCATCAAAACCCACAAAAACACCGACAGCTAAATCAGGTGAGAAACCAATAAACCAAGTATCTAAAGCCTTGTTAGTGGTACCAGTTTTCCCGGCTAAAGGCTTGCCTAAAGTTCTCACGCGGCGTCCTGTGCCTCGCTGAACGACCCCCTCTAACATTGAAACCATTTGATAGGCACTTGCTGGATCAGCTACTTGCTCTCGATGATCCGGTATAACAGGTACCGGCTGCTGCTGCCAAACGGCTGACTGACATTTACCACAATCTCTGAGATCATGTTTAAATACTGTTTTCCCATGACGGTCTTGAATACGGTCTATTAATGTGGGCTTAATAAGCTTACCGCCATTTACTAACATCGCATAAGCAGCAGTTAATTTTAGTAACGTCGTTTCGCCCGCCCCTAACGACATTGATAATTGATTTGGCAATTTGTCAACTATACCCAATTTTTGCGCATAATTCGCAATTGTTTCTATACCAATGGTTTGGGCCAGTCGCACAGTCATCAGGTTCCGCGACTTTTCTATACCAAGGCGCATGGTACTCGGACCATAAAATTTTTTTGTATAGTTAGCAGGTCGCCATTTAGGCTGACCTGGCCCTTGATCTATTACAAAAGGTGCATCTAGTATAAGCGTAGATGGCGTGAACCCTTTATCTAACGCAGCTAAATATACAAAAGGCTTGAATGCGGAACCCGGTTGGCGTTGAGCTTGAATAACACGATTAAACTGACTGCGTTTGTATGAAAACCCACCAGACATGGCTAAAATACGGCCAGTATGGGGATCCAAGGCAACAACAGCACCCTCAATATCCGGAATTTGTCGTAAATGATATATTCCACTCGGATAAGCAGACCCATTCTTTGCAAAAAGCGCTGGTTCAACTGGAATGACATCTCCCACGCGCAAAACATCCTCAGTGGTTTTCACAGCAGAACCCATTAGCTGACCTTTCATCCAAGCCCGGGCCCATTTCATTTCAGCTAAGGGGATTAATCCAATACTACCATCATCAATAACAATTTCTGCCCGTGCGGGAAAGATTTTGCTGACAACCGCCAATCGCCATGCGCCTAACGCTTTAGGGGGAGGCACTTTTGACAACGCACTGAGCCAATCTCCCGATCGATCAATATTAGCAATCGGTCCACGCCAACCATGCCGTCGGTCATATGATAACAACCCATTTCGCAAAGATTTATCAGCAATACGTTGATATTGGGGATCAAGTGTTGTCCGAACGACCAATCCATCGCGTAAAAGAACATTCTTACCGTAAAGTTTCACCAACTGCCGCCGAACTTCTTCTGCAAAATATTCTGCTGTCACAACTTCTGTTTTTTGACGTTTACGGGTAATCAGCGGCGTTGCAGTGGCTCTCTCCGCCTCCTCTGCTGTTATTTTTCCATTTTTTTGCATACGCCTAATTACCCAATCACGACGATCCCGGGCTGCTTTTGGGTAATTAAACGGATTATAATTATTAGGGGCCTTGGGTAATGCCGCTAAAAACGCGGCCTCAGCTAGGGTTAGTTTATTTAAAGATTTATTGAAATAATTGAGGGCGGCCGCCGCTACGCCATAAGACCCAAAACCCAAGTAGATTTGATTTAAATAAAGTTCAAGAATGCGGTTTTTTTCAAGAGCATGCTCTATTCTAATTGCCAGAATAGCTTCTTTTAATTTGCGTTCAATTGTAACATCAGCATTTAATTTAAAATTTTTAGCTACCTGTTGGGTTATTGTCGAAGCGCCAACGAGCCTCCGGCCTGAAAGAATATTCTTAAAATTAGAAACAACCGCGCGAGCAATACCCTTGAAATCAAAGCCATAATGATAAAAGAAATTTTTATCCTCAGCCGATAAAAATGCTTGAACGACACGACGTGGCATTGCATCTTGCGGAACAAAAATACGTTTTTGTTCCGCATGCTCGGCTAATAAACGCCCATCTCCTGCATGCACACGGGTCATTACCGGCGGTTCGTAATCTGCCAATTCATCGATCTCAGGTAATCCACGACCAAATTCGTAAAAAACATACAATACACCGCCAACACCAGCGAGAATGGTGAATAGAATTATACTTAAAATAATGGTTAGTTTCCGAAGCATCTATAAAAGAGCCTACTTTCCAAACACAGTTGTCGGATCTACCAACCTAATATGGCCAGTTTATGGCAAATCGCAAGACACATGCTATGGGTTATCAACACTAATAGGATTAATTGCGCGAAAAATAATCGTCAACAGCCTTTCCAATAGAACGAGCTAGATGGGCCCTATAACTCGGATTAAGCAGCGCTTTTTCATCAACTCGGTTAGATAAAAACCCCATTTCAATTAAAATTGATGGGACATCCGGCGACTTGAGGACAGCAAATCCTGCAAACCGATGAGCATTAGAGAGTATCTTGGTTACTTTTCGAATGTGTCTCACTAGTCCAACTGCAAATTTAGAGGACTCATTCATGGTATTACGCTGACGTAAATCAATAAGTATATCGCTTACGACAGGAGATTCTGTAGACAGATCTACACCGGCAATCACATCAGCTTTATTCTCTTTTCGAGCCAAATCAGCCGCTTCTTTATCGGAAGCTTTTTCAGAGAGCGTATAGACTGACAATCCCCTAATCCGCTGGTTTTTTATTGCGTCGGCATGAAGTGATATAAACAAGTTAGCACCACGAACCTTTGCGATAGAAATACGTTTCCTAAGCCTTATGAATTTATCATTTCTGCGAGTGAGAAAAACTTTATACCTCCCTAGGGTTTTTAAGTGAGATCCAATTACCTTCGCCGCTGCCAGGGTAATATGCTTTTCAAAGACGCGCCCACTCGTTGAACCTGGATCAATTCCACCGTGCCCAGGATCAATGACGATAACAGGTTTAGTTGCGCCGACGGTCGCACGGTTTTTAGGAATCTCATCATTCGTTCGCTTTTTTAGGATGGGCGCAGCAGCAGGTAACTGATTATTTAAATTTATTACACGTCCAAGCCTTATTTTATTGACTACTTTTTTTGATTTTTTTGATTTTGATTTTCTTATTGAAGTTAAAAATAGCTTACGCGTAGTTTTTACCAGATCAACGACCAGTCTGTAATTCTTATCAGCGGCAGGAGTTATTATAAAAGCAGACTTAATTCTTGTTGGTTTTTTCATATCAAGTACTATACGCGAAAGTCCTGGACGAAAATAACCATAGCGGAAATTACTTATTAGACTTCTTTTCCCAACAAGATTACGCTGAATAACATCAACAGGTAAACGCCAGACCATCTGTGGGAGGTCAATAACAATTCGATAAGGATCAGATAGGGCAAAAATCCGAAACTCTATGTTATCGGATACGTCTATTACAAACCGTGTCTTTTCAGAATGTGTGCCAACCCTAATATTTGTTGCAACAGGCTCCGTCGCTTTCACAGACACAGTTGGTAATAAAAGCAAGCTGCATATAGAAATTAGTATGACGGTTAAAAGTCTAAATTTCGTTCCAAGAGACAAAATAATACCTAGAATATAACGGGTTATATAGAATAATACTCAACACCATACTCTCATAGCGGTTTTCATAGATTTAATACAAACTATTTCAGATATGCTAGTATGAAATAGTTTATTATGACCCAACGACAATCACATTTATAAAATATTTTAAATATGATTGTCGAACCAAGTTAGTACCGTTATGATATGGTTTAAGTTAGAGTATTTAAAGACTATTCAAGTTATTGACGTAGCACCGATCGAATAGGGTATTTAGCTCAGGTCACAAACGTCAATTGATTTTAATCATTTAATATAAATAAATTGGAATTTTCCATGCTTGTGAGAGCGGCCCGTACAAACAAAATTAGTTTATCGCAGTTTTCTAAATTATTGAGAACAAAAGCTGCAATTTTTGCTGTGTTCGATGGCCCCGCAAGCTTTACCCAAAAAACTATACAAAACGTTCAGGTTAAAGTTGATCAAGTCGTTGCGTATATTCGGAGCTTAGAACTTAATGACTACCAAAAGAATGTTAATCGATGCCGCTCACCCGGAGGAAATTCGGGTCGCGGTGATGAACGGAAATACATTAGAAGAACTTGATGTAGAATCTCTAACACGACTGCAGCTAAAGGGGAATGTCTATCTTGCAAAGGTCACCAGAGTTGAGCCTTCCCTTCAAGCAGCATTTGTAGATTATGGTGGAAACCGACATGGTTTCCTAGCATTTAGCGAAATCCATCCCGATTATTATCAAATTCCTATCGCTGACCGTGATGAGCTTTTAGCGGAGGAAAGTGCGGTATCTGAAAGTGATGAATTAGATGATGACATTGAAGATGCCGATAATTTTGAGCAAAATAACAACGGCAAAGGCGTTGAAACTATAGGCGGTGACGATATTGATGAAGTGAGTGTCCACCGCAATTTTTTCCCAGCAAAGCGTTACAAGATCCAAGAAGTAATCAAACGTCGTCAAATTCTGCTCATACAGGTCGCTAAAGAAGAGCGGGGTAATAAAGGTGCGGCATTAACAACTTATATTTCATTGGCGGGCCGCTACTGCGTGCTCATGCCAAATACTGGTAAAGGCGGCGGTATATCGCGAAAAATTTCTAATGGGAGTGATCGTAAGCGTCTTAAAAAAATTATTTCTGAATTTAATTTTCCACAAGGGATGGCTGTAATTGTAAGAACTGCTGGTGCTGATCGCAGTAAAGCTGAAATTAAACGTGATTATGAATATCTAATTAAACTATGGTCCAGAATCCGTGACTTTACTTTAAAATCGACCGCTCCAGCCTTAATCCATGAAGAGGGCAGCATTATCAAACGCGCTGTACGCGACCACTACAGCGGAGATATTGAAGAAGTCATTGTCGAAGGTGAAGATGGCTATCGCCAGGCAAAAGATCTCATGAAAATGCTAGTGCCAAGCCATGCAAAAAAAGTGCAGCCTTATAAAAATTTAGTCACCTCCCTCTTTAATAAATATCAAATCGAAAACCAACTAGATACGATGAATAGCCGTCAAGTACAGCTAAAATCGGGCGGCTATATCGTAATTGATATAACTGAGGCTTTAGTCGCAGTGGATGTCAATTCAGGACGCGCAACACGGGGACGTAACATCGAGGAAACAGCGGTTAAAACCAATATTGAGGCTGCGGCAGAAGTTGCCCGGCAAGTGCGTTTAAGGGATTTAGCCGGTCTTGTCGTTATCGACTTTATAGATATGGAAAACCACCGCAATCAAATTGTCGTTGAACGCAAACTCAAAGAATCAATGCGCAATGACCGTGCTCGAATTCAAATCGGACGTATTTCTCCATTCGGCCTACTTGAATTATCACGCCAACGTTTACGCCCAAGTATTACAGAAACAATGACAGAGGTTTGCCCACATTGTGGAGGATCAGGCAATCGACGTTCTATCGAATCAACGGCGTTGCATGTATTGCGTGGAATAGAAGAAGAGGGTGTTCGTCAACGGGTAAAAAAGATGGAGGTCTTCGTTCACTCACAAGTAGCGCTTTATGTTCTCAATCAGAAACGAGAGGCAATCGCTGACTTTGAACAAAGATTTGATGTCAAAGTTATTATTCTTGAGGATGATAATCTAATCCCACCAGACTTTAGTATAAATCGTAATATTACCGATAAATCCCTGCAGGCAGGCTCTAAATTTCGGAACAAATCTAAGCCCTCCGACAATCGATCAAATCGCCCTAAACCAAACGAAAATAATGGCATTTCTGGGGAGCAAAAAAACGCAAAGCGTCGTCAAAAACCTCGAAAGAAAACTGATACTGACGAGGCTCAGGTCACGGAGGCAAAAACAGAAATAGCCGAGACTAAAACTGGAACTGAAGCTGGTAGAACAGAAAAAGCAGTACGCCGTCGAAGAGGCCGCAGGGGCGGCCGCCGCCGAAATAATGCCCAGGACGAGTCAATAAACGAAACACAAATCACTGCCAAAACTGCCGAAGAGGTTAAAAATGACCCTGAAACGCCTCTGGGCTCAGATTTACCTCAGATAAAAGAAATACCGACTTCAGCCTCAACCGCAGATAAACCCGACAGCAATGAACAACCTAAAGATAAACCAAAACGCCGTCGTGTCCGGCGAAAAAAGGTAAGTTCAAAGGACAAAAAGAAATCGGAAGATACTGTAACCAACTCAGAAAAAAATAATTCAAAAGATGAAGTTGTTTCTGACCCAGAAGCTAAAACTAAGAACAATCAAAATACTGGATCAGTTAAACCAACAAAAACGAAAATTAAGACTGAGAACGTCTATAATCCAAAGGTAACAATCGTGGGAGAATCAGAAACTAACAAGCCGAGCGATGGACGAGGGGGCTGGTGGAATAAAATTACTGGGGGCTAGGGGTTAAAAAATAATTCTCGTAGCCTGCTCGAAGCTTCAACCATAACAGCTGTTTCACCAGCATAAGAGAATCGCACAAAATTTTTACCATACTGGGTATCAAAGTCGATCCCGGGGGTGATTGCTACGCCAGCTTCTTCTAATATTCTTGCACAAAAGGTCTCACTATTACTGGTAAGTGACGAAACATCAGCATAAAGATAAAATGCACCATCTGATGGTGCTAGTTTCTCGAACCCAGCTTTTGGCAATTCTGTTAATAAAATACTGCGATTTCGCGCATAGCGTTCTACATTCGAATCCAACTCGTCAAAGCAATCAAAGGCTGATACTGCTGCCAGTTGCGACAACGTTGGTGGTGAAATAAATAAATTTTGCGCTAAGCACTCTATTGTTCTAATTAAATTATCTGGTACAACCATCCAACCTAATCGCCAACCTGTCATCGAAAAATATTTAGAGAAACTATTAACGATAACAGCATCTTCACTGTAATGCAGAGCCGAACTTGCTTTACGCTGAAAAGTAATCCCGTGATAAATCTCATCAGAGATTAAACGAACTTTCTGGGCGCTACACCAACTGCAGATTTCACTCAGCGACGCAACAGATAACATGCTACCTGTTGGATTAGAGGGGCTAGCGATGATTAGTCCGTCGAGAGAAACGTCTAAATTGCTTAAAATCTCCACGCTTGGTTGAAAAGCTGTATCCTCGTTAACCGATACTTCAATTACTTCAACACCTACCGTCCGTAAAATATTCTTATACGCCGGATAACCGGGACTAGTAATACCTACTTTATCTCCAGGCTCAAATACAGCTAAGAAACCAAGTATAAATGCACCCGAAGAGCCTGTGGTAACAATAATTCGTTCGCTCGGGATCCTAAGATTATAGTAAGCTTTATAATGATCTGATAAACGCTGTCTTAATAACGGAATCCCAAGGGCATCTGTGTAGCCTAATAACTCTTCATCCAAACCCAATTTTGCGGCTTCAATGACAGATTTAGGTGCTGGCGTGCTAGGCTGACCAACTTCTAAATGCAGAACATCTTTACCAGATGCCTCGCGCGCGTTCGCCGACCGCATTACATCCATGACAATGAAAGGCGATATATCACTCCGGCTGGCAATTTTTAAAACCATTATTATTCGCTCGCGTTAGTTGCCAACCCATCACCACGTGGATCAGATTTTATTGAGCAAGTTTCCGGACTTCTAGGCAAACCGCCTGAACAATAGACAGCATTAACAAAACCAAGAACTGGTGTTGCCGCTACATTATGTCCACGTTGTATGAGAAAAGACTTTGTTTTTTGAGCCAAATGTGGTTCGTAAAAAGTAATATCTGGCATAGCACTATGATGGACGCGTGGTGCAGAAATTGCTTGGCTAAGTTTCTTATCACCTATCATTGCGCGAGCGATCACGTTAATCAAAGCCGTCGGAGCAGATATACCACCAGATGCTGCACCCACAAAAAATAGGTTATTCGTATGTTTGTTACGGACAATAATGGGGCTTAATGCAGCCGGCCCTTTAGCATGGTCGCTAGGCGCTGCAGCAAGCATGATACCAGTGCCTTTGGCCATTCGACCTGTGCCGAAGTTATTATTCATTGTTAATGAGCAAGCCACAGCTGAGCCATCACGATCAACAACAACAAAGCTTGTAGTAGGAGAATTTTCAGATCCCTTTTTCGGGCTTAGTTTAAACTCATTTAACGATAAGTGGTGATTTGCTCGATAGTTACTTATTAATTTTCCCAAGTGTGCATTAGAAATCAGTTCCTTGGGAAAATTAGCAACTGAAAAATCATCTCTCAACCGACGCTCACGGTCAGCAAATGAACGAAGAGCCGTTTCGGCTAAAATATGGTATTTTCCACCCTCCGACGCGTCGTCAAACAAATCATTCATTTCCAACATACCAAACATTTGAGCCAAAAGCAGGCCGCCAGAAGCTGGCGGTAGCATAAAATTAATTTCATGAAAACCAAATTCTCTAGAAAGCACTTCTTTCCATTTTGGTTTAAATGCAATTAGATCATTCAGAGATAGAGATCCACCAACTGCCTGGACACCTTTAATAAATCGACGAGAAAATTTTCCCCTATAAAATTCAGCAGGGCCCCTTCTGCGTATGTTAGAAAGAACCCCCGCCAAATTAATTTGACGTATAAAGGTACCTTCAGAAATTAAATCTCCATCCGCCTTCAAAAATACTCCACGACTTTCAGGATCAGCAATAAGGGCAGCGGCGACTGGTTCCAAATCATTAATTAAAGTGCGCGACACCTGAGTGCCAAGGCGCGCTAATTTTTCTCCAATAACTACTAAACTTTCCCATTGAAAACGACCAAATCGATTATGAAGTGCAAAAATACCAAGCGGATTACCTGGGACAGCGCTAGGCCGTGACGCACTTGCCGGAATACTAGCAGGTACTCTGCTTAGAAAATCTAAAGCCATAATTTTCTTTGTCTTGTGGTCGAACACCATGCAAACACCGCCACCACCAAGACTGGCTCTGGAGGGTAACGTGACAGCTAGTGTAAAATAAACCGCGGTAGCAGCATCTGCCGCACTACCACCTGCCGATAAAATTTTCTGACCCTCTAACGCGGCTCTCGGTTCATCAGCAGCAACACCGCCTATAAATCCTTTAATGTATCCCTCCTTGCCGAGTTCAAGAGGTGCGCTAGGGAGACATCCCATCAAAAAAAAATTGAGGCAAATTATTGTCCCAAAATATCGTAAATTTCTATCTAGCTTGATCATTTAATCACCTGTGATTTGACGAGACCCCGCGTACAAACTAATTTGTACATGTCAACGAACAGGACTAATTCTACTATTCTAGAATTTACCGGAATTGAAAACTTGAAATATCGCATTTGTTTATACACTATTTTTATAATTACTTTTATTATGGCCGGCCCCACTTTATTACCGTCACCACTGGAAGCAAAGAGGATTTCCATGATTCGGGATGCCGAGATTGAAAATACTATCCGAAACTATACAAAACCACTCCTTCTAGCCGCTGGCCTTGACCCTTTATCCATACGCATCCATATCGTTAAAGACAACACATTGAATGCTTTCGTTGCAGGAGGCCAGCAAATATTTATTAATAGCGGCCTTATATTAAGAAGCAAAAACGCCAACCAATTAATTGGTGTTTTAGCTCACGAAATTGGCCACATTTCAGGTGGCCATCTTATTAAAGGTGCAAAAGCAAGAAAAAATATTTCAGCAACTTCATTATTAAGCGTTCTACTAGGCGGAGCCGCTATAATTGCCGGACGCCCAGATGCCGCAGCCGCAGCCATTCAATTTGGCGCCAATGTAGGTATCAAGAATTATTTAAGTTTCAATAGAACTCAAGAATCAGCCGCCGATCAATCTGCGTTCAGGTTCTTGGAACTAACACAACAATCGGCAACTGGACTGTTAGAATTCATGAAAGTATTAGAAGATCAGGAATTATTGAGTACCCGGAACCAAGACCCATACGTGAGGACACATCCTTTAAATCGAAATCGAATAGAGTCAATACGTCAACATCTAAAGAAGTCCCGTTTTACTGGCAAACTATCATCAACAATAGACAGTACTTCTCATGCGCGTATCAAAGCAAAATTAGTTGGCTTTACACAAACATATTCACAAACATTGCGCGAATACCCCGAAAACAAAGAGTCTTTGCCGAGTATTTATGCACGATCAATTGCTTATTACCGTATACCTAATGTTCAAAAGGCCATTAAGTTAATCGATAAGTTAATCTCTAAAATGCCCAACGACCCGTATTTTCATGAATTGAAAGGGCAAATTTATTTTGAGAATGGTAAAATTTCTCTTGCCTTAACTTCCTATCAAATGGCTACCGACCTAATACCGGATTCGGCTTTGTTACGAGCGCAGTTAGGTCGCGCACAAATTGCAAAGAACGAGCCAGATTTTCTCACAAAGGCGGTCAGTAATCTTTTATATTCTGTAGATAAAGATCCAAATCGCCCTAACGTATGGCGCCAACTTGGGATAGCTTATGGCCGATTAGGTAAAAAAGGTGAGAGTTCACAAGCCCTCGCGGAGGAAGCTATTTTGTTAGGACGCAACAAAGAAGCAATTCACATTGCCGAACGAGCAAAA
Organism: Rhodospirillales bacterium; assembly: GCA_012960465.1. Lineage (GTDB taxonomy): Bacteria > Pseudomonadota > Alphaproteobacteria > Rhodospirillales > UBA2165 > TMED23. The sequence goes on from DUBF01000181.1 coordinate 33,875, forward strand.
AAACAATCAAAAATTGGCACGACAAATTGGTTGCGTGCAGAGGATATCATAACAGCAGCTCGCGAAAATCTGAAAACAAAATAACACAAAAGTAATTCGACGAACTAAGTATATAAAATTATTTCCAATTTAGTTATTATAACACATTATAAATACGAGACTATTAAGGGCCTTAAATCAAAACCTATTTAAAAAAAACCTTATCTAAACGATGGCGTAGCTTTTTCTATCGCTGTACTCTCCTATCGCAGGGATATAAAATAAATAATCTAGAATAAATCTGCGTGCAATGCCCCCACTCTTTCTTGTAAAAAATAATATTGCAATCAGAAACCCAAGGTAACTTTAATGAAAATTCCGTTTTATAATCTAGCAATCTTTTTTTTATCGGTAACGCTTTTAGCCTCAATAAACTTGCCAAAAATTGCCCACACCCAAATAATTAATAACGAACTAAATAGTTCCTCGCTAAACGTTCAGCAGCGTAAAGAGGTAAAAGATATTATCAGAAAATATCTACAAAAATATCCAGATGTTATTATAGAATCCATCCAAAAGATGCGGAAGCAACAAGAACATCAAGCCAAAGAGCGCAGTCTAAAAAACTTAATTATTTATAAAGAACTCATTTTAAATGATCCAACTTCGCCCATTGCTGGTAATCCAGAAGGTGATGTTACCGTAGTTGAATTTTTCGATTATAGTTGCGGTTACTGTAAGAGAATCTTTCCACACCTTAAAAGATTAATAAACGAGGATAAGAATATTCGTTTTGTTTTCAAAGAGCTGCCAATATTGTCACCTCAATCAGAACTTGCCGCCCGTGCGGCCTTAGCTGCCTGGCGCCAAGATAAAACGAAGTATATAGGGATTCACAGTGAATTTATGAAGTTGAAAGGTCGGTTTTCTGAAGTACGCATTTTACGTATCGCAAAAAATAAAGGCCTTAATTTAGCTCAGCTCAAGAAAGATATGGGTTCATTAGCCTTGGATAAGGCCATAGCGGGAAACCGTCAACTAGCACAAAAAATGAATATCACAGGAACTCCAGGGTTTATTATAGGAAATAATATTATCCCCGGAGCCGTTGAACTTGAAACACTTAAAAAACTTATCGCGAAGGTTCGCAAAGCTAATGTTGCGGACTGAATGGAATATTAAATATAACCCACGTTAGGTATAAAAGATTGAAAATACTATCAATTTTCGGAACGCGCCCAGAAGCGATAAAAATGGCTCCGGTCATCAAAGCACTTGAAGCTGAAAAAACCATTGAGTCGAAAGTTTGTGTTACGGCTCAGCATAGAGAAATGCTCGATCAAGTTCTAAACCTATTTTCCATCCAGCCAACCTATGACCTAAATATTATGACTAGCAATCAAGAATTAACGGATGTTACCACTGCCGTTCTGCAAGGCTTAGATCGAATTTTAAAAGAATGTCAACCCGATAGAATATTAGTCCACGGGGACACAACGACAAGTTTTACTGCTGCACTTTCTGGTTTTTATCAGAAAATACCAGTTGGTCATGTTGAAGCTGGCCTTCGCACGGGTAACATTTATGCGCCTTGGCCAGAAGAAATGAACCGTCGACTAACTGATACAATCTGTGATCTACATTTTGCCCCTACACAATCTTCTAAACAAAATCTCATTAAGTCTGGAGCTAAGAAATCTAATATTTTTGTGACTGGCAACACAGTAATTGATGCGTTATTAAGCATTTGCGAGCGATTAGAAACTGAACCTCATATTCTAGAACAGGCTCGAAAAAATTCACCACCATTAGATAACACCAAGAAGTTAATTCTTGTGACAGGACACCGCAGAGAAAATTTTGGAGGCGGGTTTGAACAAATTTGTATGGCCTTGGCAAAACTCGCAACTAGAGAAGATGTCCAAATTATATATCCAGTACACCTAAATCCAAATGTTCAAGAGCCTGTTAATCGAATTTTAAACCATAATAGAAATATTCAACTCATAACACCGCTTGAATACCTGCCTTTTGTTTACCTGATGAAAAAAGCTCACTTTATAATTACTGATTCCGGTGGTATTCAAGAAGAAGCCCCTTCGCTTGGTAAACCAGTTTTGGTAATGCGTGAATTGACTGAACGACCAGAGGCAGTTGATGCGGGAACCGTTAAACTTGTTGGCACTAACCAAAGTAAAATAGTAGAAGAGGCGACGCATTTACTCGACGATAAAAAATTCTACGCCACCAAGTCCCAAACGCATAATCCATATGGGACTGGCAATGCAAGTAAGATAATTGTTACGGAGCTTCTTCGTGCACTCAAAAACTAAGATTAACATTAAAAAAGTTTGTGTTATCGGACTAGGCTATGTGGGATTACCCACCGCGGCTATCATTGCAAACCAAGGTATTACAGTTTGTGGCGTCGACGTTAATAAAAGAACTGTTGAAACTATCAACAAAGGAAAAATCCATATTGTTGAACCAGATCTAGATATTATGGTTCAAAGTACGGTTGCCGCAGGAAATCTTTATGCGACCACTTCAATAGAGCCTGCAGATGCATTCATTATTGCCGTTCCTACACCTTTTAAAGGAAAAAATGAGCCTGATCTCAAATACTTGGAACAAGCTGTTCAAGCATTAGCCCCCAACTTAAACCAAGGCAATCTTATAATCCTAGAATCGACATCTCCGGTTGGGACAACAAAAAAAATTGCCCGCTGGCTATCAGATGCGAGACCCGACCTAAAATTTCCCATATTTGGGAAAGATTTAAAGTCCGAAAAGCACAATATTTACATTGCACATTCTCCCGAACGGGTTTTGCCGGGGCGAATTTTAGTCGAATTAATTAACAATGATCGCGTCATTGGTGGACTTTCGCAGGCTTGTAGCGAGCAAACCAAAGATCTCTATTCCCTTTTTATTAAAGGCAAATGCCATTTAACAGATGCTGATACGGCAGAATTAGTCAAACTTGCAGAGAATGCTTATCGCGATACCAATATTGCTTTTGCTAACGAAATGTCGCTAGTTTGCAATAAACTGAATATTGATATTTGGGACATGATAGATCTTGCCAACCTTCATCCACGAGTAAACATATTAAAACCAGGACCAGGCGTTGGGGGCCATTGTATTGCTGTAGACCCGTGGTTCATAGTACATTCCGCACCGGAACAAACTCCGCTGATCCAAACAACTCGCCAAGTTAATAATAGCAAGCCAGATTGGGTGGTTAAACAAGCCCTTACAGTGACAAAACCCTCATCTACGATTGCTTGCTTAGGTTTAAGTTATAAATCAGACATTGATGATTTGAGAGAGAGCCCTGCAATAAGAATTGTTAAAGAATTAGCTGCCAGACACCTTGGTCCGATTATTGTAGTTGAACCAAATATCCTCGAACTGCCGTCTGATTTACGAGACCTAGAGAATATAAAATATGGTCTCTACGAACAAGCCATCCAGCAATCTGAAACTGTAATTGTTTTAACGGACCACAAAGAATTTAAAAACGCCGATCAGTCAAGATTGGTAAATAAAGAAGTGATAGATACACGTGGCATATGGCGTAGCAGTAAAGAACCAATTATAACTGGGATCCTAAATAATGGCTGAGAAAACAGCACTAATAACTGGTATAACAGGTCAAGATGGCGCCTATCTTGCTGAATTTCTATTAAGAAAAGGCTATGAAGTCCACGGCATAAAACGCCGATCATCTTCATTTAACACCGGCCGTGTTAACCATCTTTATACCGACCCACATATTGAAAATAAGAAATTTTCAATGCATTTTGGCGATATAACTGATGCTACTAATTTAATCCGCTCAATACAAAAAACCCAACCAGATGAAATATATAATTTAGCTGCCCAAAGCCATGTTCAGGTAAGTTTTGAAATGGCTGAATATACTGCAAACGCAGATGCCTTAGGCCCGTTGCGTATTCTTGAAGCTATTCAAATATTAGGCTTAGAAAAAACCACACGGTTTTATCAAGCATCAACATCAGAACTCTTCGGAAAAGTTTCCGAAATACCACAAACTGAGAATACACCTTTTCACCCCCAAAGTCCTTATGCAATCGCCAAGCTTTATGGTTATTGGATTACGGTAAACTATCGAGAGGCATATGGCATACACGCTTCCAATGGTATTTTATTCAACCATGAGAGCCCCATCCGGGGTGAAACATTTGTCACCCGTAAAGTCACGAGGGCCGTGGCTGCTATTGAGCTTGGAATAGAAGAAAAAATGTTTTTAGGAAACATAGATGCGGTGCGTGACTGGGGCCACGCTAAGGATTTTGTTGATGGTATGTGGCGCATGTTACAACAAGATCAACCCGGCGATTATATCCTTGCAACTGGGGAACAACATTCTGTTCGCGAATTTGTAGAGTTATCATTTTCCGTAATTGGGGTAAAAATTTCTTGGAACGGTAATGGGATAGAAGAACAAGGGATAGATGAGAAAACTGGTAAAGTCCTAGTCGAGATTGACCCTCGTTATTTCAGACCGACTGAAACAGATTTGTTATTAGGTGATCCAACTAAAGCTCACAAAATACTTGGCTGGCAACACACAACATCATTTAACCAATTAGTTCACGAAATGGTGAAAAGTGATCTCGAATTATTGAAAGCTAAAATTGATGGCCAATGAGGTGTCCTATAAACTAGAAGGATTATTATCTAAACCTTTTGAGCTAAAAGGAAAAACTGTTTGGGTTGCTGGAGCTACCGGCATGGTGGGAAGCGCCACGACTAGAAGATTAGAACCTGAATATTGTAAAATCTTGACACCTAATCGCAGCGAACTTGATCTCCTTAACCAAAAGGATGTCAACAATTGGACCTCGCTTAACAGGCCTGATGTTGTCATAGTCGCAGCAGCAACGGTTGGAGGTATTCTGGCTAATTCAACGCGCCCTGCAGAATTTATATATAACAATCTGATAATTGAGAGCAACATTATACACGCATCATACGTGAACGAAGTAGAAAAACTTTTGTTTCTCGGCTCCGCATGCATCTATCCTCGAGAGGCATCTCAACCAATGACTGAGGAAGCTCTTTTAACAGGGACCCTGGAGACGACTAATGAAAGCTACGCAATTGCTAAAATTGCTGGCATTAAAATGTGTGAGGCCTACCGAAAACAATATGGATGCGATTACATATCAGCTCAACCCAATAATCTGTATGGTCCTGGCGATAATTTTGATCTCAAAAGTAGTCATGTTATACCTGCCCTGATACATAGAACGCATTTGGCTAAAATAAAACACGATAGTTCTTTAACCGTCTGGGGTACTGGTACAGTCAAAAGAGAATTTCTGCACGTGGATGACTGTGCCGATGCATTAATACATTTACTTAAATATTATAGTGGCATTAGTCATATTAATATTGGGACTGGTGAAGAAATTACAATTAAAAAACTCGCTCAAAATATATCCGATATAATTGGTTTTACCGGTGAATTAAGGTTCGATTCAAATATGCCTGACGGCTCTCCCCGCAAACTGCTAGATAATAAGAAGATGAAAGCTTTAAACTGGAATTCTAGTATAGAACTGAAAGATGGGTTACACTCACTATACCAATGGTTCCAGAAAAATATCTCAAACTAAAACTAGTTAAATGAAATCACTTAAATTCTACATTCCTACTAAATATAAAAGAATTTCAGCAAGAGGAAGACACGTCAAAACCGATAAAAATTAAGTATGAAATGACTTCTCATCTAGCAATCAAAACTTCTGATAAAGGTAAAACGCTAAGACGCCAAGAACTTCTTTACGGCAGCTTTATCTATTTTTCCAATATTTGTTTTTGGCACCGCTTTTAAAAGAGAAATTCTTCGAGGTACTTTGTAACTAGCCAAATGTTCCTTACAAAAAGCGATAAGATCTTCTGACGTAGTTTTCGATCCTTTACGTAACTTCACACAAGCACAAATTACTTCACCACGGTATTCATCTGAAATACCGACAGATGCTGCATCAGAAACATCTATATGCAGATAGAGCACCTCATCGATTTCACGTGGGTAGACGTTATAACCACTGACAATTACCATGTCCTTCTTTCGGTCTCGAATATATAAATTACCCGAGGCATCAAGTTCACCAATATCACCGGTATAAAGCCAACCATCTCGTAATGTTTCAGCCGTTTCGGTCGGTCGGTTTCGATAACCTGACATGACTTGCGGTCCTAGCACTCGAATTTCCCCTTGAGAGCCAGTCCCCAACACTTTTGTCTCAGTCTCCACATCGACTATCTCTACCAATGTATTGATTAATGGCTTACCAACAGAACCCGCTATCAAGGCCGAACCTTCCGATACAGCCGAGACTACCGGACCTGCTTCTGATTGACCGTAGCCCTCCAAAATAGGACACCCTGTTAACCTCTCCCAACGTCGCAAGATCTCTTCTGGTAGGGGCGCTGAACCTGAATACGCAATCCTCAGTGATGAAAAGTCTGTACTATCAAATTTTTCGTAACCCATTAATCCAATGAAAATAGTCGGACCAACCGGCAATATAGTAATTTGCTCCTGACTAATCATATTTAAAACTAATTCGGGACGATATCGGCTTAAGATATTAAGTTGGCCTTTGCAATAAACTGCTAGATGTAACGCCATCGAGGATGCATAAACATGAAAAAGAGGCATCGCACAAAGAACCCGTTCCATACCTTCCCGGGTTGGCCATCTAGCCTCACGTTGACTGATATTAGTCGATAATTGTCTATGCGTAATATTCACGCCCTTCGGCAATCCGGTCGTGCCACCAGTATACTGAAGCGTTGCAAAATCATCTGGCTCTGGCATTTTGGGCAAATTAATTTTTACATCATCCTGCCACGCATTAAAGCGCTCACCCGACTTTCCACCAACTTTTATATAATGAGTAATATTTAACCTTCCTAGCAGTGGCTGAACAACTGTCTCTATCTCCTCATCATAAATAACAGCAATTGGCTCTGCATCGCTTAATATATGGCTTAACTCATGCGATGTATAAATTGGATTAATGGGTACAACTTGACCACCAGAAGCATGAGCGGCAAACAAGCCAACCGCCATCTCCATAGAATTACTACACATCAAGGCAATCCGTTCACCCGCCAAAGATTGATCCGAAGAAAAGGCCTGTAACTTTCTTGCTACCCCAGCGACGCATCGTAAATATTGTGTGTAGGTAAGCTGACGATCCTCATAAATAAGTGCGGGTTTATCGCCAAAAATTTCGGCGGCCTCACATAACATATGAACTACTGTGGAATAAACTTTCGGGCGATCATCCATAACTAATTTTAACTATTACTCGACAATAATTTCTTCTGGATAATTAGATACAAAAATCTTATCTAAATCAGATCCATCTGGATCTTTATTCGCTGCATTACGTGCAAGACGTAGCTTATCAGCTGCATCATTTGGGATACTGCCAGCCTCTAAAATAGGTCTAACGTATTTATCAATAATATATAAAAAATTGCGCATACCGCGACGATGGGTGCTTCCATATCCTTTAATCAAACGAGCCAGATCAGCAACTTCAGCCGCAAATTTATTATGGAGTAACGACGCAGAGACGACCATACCCAACCAATCATCAATATTGGCCTGCTCGACTTTCCATCGGTAAGATTTTGGCCGCCACCATTTTAGCTTAGCTAAAAACCAGAGTTTTAAAAAACCAAAAACCGAAGTCGTTTGGACAGCCATACCAAAACCAAAATTCTCGATCTTGTCATGCTTTTCTCCCCAGGCCATCAATCTATTGCCGATGCTGGTCGGCAATATATCGCTAATCTCAGCTATACCAGGTTTAAAAAAATCAGTGACCGTGAGTAGATCATCTGGCGAAGCTTTTGACTCATCTCTTATACGATCAAACCGATCAGCCCGTATTTTGGATTGAGCAACACGAATTATATCCTCATAAGACATGCGAAGTGCAAGTTGTCTCGCAACAATGTTTAACAGTTCATCATCACTATCTTTAAATTGTCCCAAACGAGATAAATAAGTTTCGGCATAAGCTTTATTTTGGTAATCAGTAAGTCGATTTATGGCATGCTGTAAAATAGGTTGGACGGATTCAGGGAATCCTCTTTTCGAAAGACTTTGCGGCAACATTTTAAAATTAACTGCATCTTTTTGAATTTGATGCGTTCCTTTCGCAATCGCATAGCCTTTTTCAAGCCCGGCAATATTAGAATCAACTGCTTTGCCCTCTTCTTTGATAGCCTCAATGAAATCTTCAAGTTCAACCCCAATTAAGTCGGTTGCTGCAACAGCACCCAACATAACTGCGTTTACGATCGCTCCGGATTCTCTTGCTGCTTGATTAGCATCAAATAAGACAGATTTATGTGCTGACTTATCCAAGATTATGCGTAGCCGTTCATTATCAAGCCGACCATCCGTCATAGCCATCTTTTCTGGCATCAAGTAAACGCGGGAAGTTGAAGCAATTAAGTGAGTTCTATCTGGTGTTATTAAACCATTGCCTGCAGCCCTCGCAGCCTCTGCGGCTTCAGTCGCAATCAATAAATCAACTTCACCAGCTGTTGGAATTAACGCGAAGATTGGTTTTGGGGAAACTGGTGTCAAAATCTGGGGTAACATTTCTATATAATAGGTTGTCGCGCCGGTTCGTTGAGCTACTCCAGGTACTGAAGTCGCCTGTATCGGATACCCCTTAGCCCAAGCCGCTTTGACAATCCAGTTCATAAGAACGCCGCCACCTTCGCCGCCCATGGCACAGATTAGAATTTTTACTAACTTGGCTTCGCTCTGTGTATTCATTGAGGTCGCACTGAACCAGATAACCAGCCAATCACACCGTTTCGAATACCAGCTATCAACTTATTAAATGGGTTGGGATTTTGGATCCTCTCAGCTTGATAAAAAGATGGACAAAGCTGTGCGGCATGTGCAATCTCACCACAAAGACCACAACCAACACAACTTTCAATAACTGTTGTAACAGGCTCATCCCTGAGAGGATCAGGATTATCTTTGAGGCTCAAAGAAGGACATCCAGAGAGACGGATACACGAATGGTCACCCGTACAAATTTCATCATCCACTCCAAAACGTGGAGTGATCACCTTTAAATCTTGTTTTAGTTTTTCTAAATTCTCGCCCTTTAAGCGGCGCTGGCGGGCTAGCATGCATTCACCATCAGCAATAATAACCTTCAGACCCTTTTGCTCCGTTGTCATAGCTTCGCGGAGGGTTTCTAACATCCGGCTAACACCATAAGTCCGCACGGTTCGCAACCAAGTGACGCCGAGAGCCTTCAAAGTGCTCTCTATTTCACTGGTCTGAGTTATTGAGTTGGATGCCTCAATTGACGAAGGAATATTCTGTTGCCCAGTTGCAGAGGAATAACCATTTTGCATAATAACCAACACACCATCGCCCTCATTAAATAAGTTTGATAATACGCCTGTTTGAAGACCGTTATGCCAGAAACCACCATCACCCATAATACTGATAGTTCGTTTATTAAGTATTGGCCCTACAGCCTGCGCGCTGGCTAAACCCAAACCATAACCTAAAATAGAGTTTCCCATACTAAACGGTGCATATGTCGCGAAGGCATGACAACCAATATCTGCTGCGATGTGTATATCTCCAATTTCCTCCTTTAACATTTTGATCGCTGTGAATACTGGACGCTCCGGACAACCTGTACAAAATCCAGGTGGTCGCGGTGGCAGCTTTACATTCATAACCTCTTGGCCAAATTCCAAATCGTTAAAAAGTTTTGCTGCTTTATTTCGTAATGTATCAGGATCAATGGCCAAATGCTCCATCTCGCCCAGAAAATCTACCAAACCCCGTGTAACCGCTTCGGCATTATATTCTCCACCCGTCGGGAAAACATCTTTGCCAAAAATTTTAGTCTGGATATCTGCTTTACGTAAGAAGGTATTAATTTGATGCTCAATAAATTCAGGCCGACCTTCTTCCATAACTAAAATAGCATCCTTACCTGCACAGAAATCTGTTATCTGACCCGGTACCAACGGATGAGTTACATTTAATACCATTAGGGGTATATCAGAGTTGCCGAATTGATCGCCAAGCCCTAGAGCACCCAAACGATTTACTAACGTATTAAATAGTCCGCCTTGTAAGATGATACCTAAATTATTAAAGCGTCCATCGAAGAATTCATTTAGACCTCGGTCAACAATAAACTTTTCAGCAGCGGGAAGACGTTCTTCAACTTTTTTCTTTTCCTGTGAAAATGTTGCAGGTGGATGAGCTAACCTGTCATAGTCAAATACCGCAGGGCTATCAGCTTTATCGATCGTATTGACTTTAGATCTTTTATTATTCTTGGTTGTGAACTCTCCTTGCATGTGACATGCCCTGATACGAAGACCTAAAATTACGGGTGTATTTGTTGCTTCAGATAACTGAAAACCATTTTCAACCATTTCAACCATGCTGTTTAGATTAGGACGAGGATCTAGTAGCCACATAGAAGATTTCATAGCAAATGCATGAGTGCGCTCCTGGATTATACTAGCACCATCCCCAGTATCTTCACCTGAAACAATCATCGCTCCGCCTTTGACACCAGGGCTAGCTAGATTAGAAAGTGCATCAGAAGCAACATTCGTTCCGACAACAGACTTCCAAGTCACAGCACCTCTAATAGGGTAATTAATCGACGCGCCGAGCATAGCAGCGGCTGAAGCTTCACTAGAATTAGCTTCCACATGCACCCCAAGCTCTCCCATCAACTCTTTGGCTTGAACCAAAACATCTAATAAATTGGAGACTGGTGCACCTTGATAACCTCCAACATAACCAACTCCTGCCTGCAATAGAGCCTTGGTGACAGCAAGTATCCCTTCACCCTGGAACTTTCCATTGTCACCCTGGCGAAGTTGTTCAATTTCTTTATGAAATGATCGCTCCATATCCACCTCCATATTTTAATAACCATACAACGATACAAAGATGAAGGTAAAATGGAAAGGCTTTAAGACAGTGTATGATTAGATAAAATTTAGGTCAATTAGGGTCTGGCACATCATAATTCGACATAAAGTCATCAACAATTCCGTCAAAGTAATCCCAATCGGCTTCTCGGTGTGAATGATTACGAATAATAAAAGACGCTCCAGCATAAAATTTTTCATACTGTTGCTGTCGCCCAGCAAATTCGGAACCAACAAAATCCCAGGCTAATCGAAATAATTTCATCCGATCAAGGGCTCCCATCTGCGGTGTTTGAAAATATTTTTCAAAATCACTACGTAGCTTCTCATCATGCATAACATGCACATTTCCCGGCATTTGAAATACACCGCCACCGCAAAACGTTCGTAATTCATCAATAAGCGCCGAATGATTGTCAGTACACCAATCCAGCGTTGCATACATCATTCGCCGATTAAATGTCATATAGTCCTCTGGCCAATCTTCCGCTGCCTCAATTTGACCGTGTATCATAGCGGAAATAGCAGCCTCCTGTGCCGCCATCCGTCCAATAGACTCTCTCACAGCGGGTATTTGATCCGCGCCTGTCGACTTTGTTATTTTAGAACAAAGCCCTAAAATTAGCTGCAACTTAGCCCAAAATCTAACATTAGATTGATGGTTGCCATAACAGTGGCCCGGCGTTTTTATATAAATCTCACGAGCTAAAATAGCATCATCCATGACAAACACCTTCTCCCAAGGCACCTTCACTTTATCGCAGATAACCAAAACGTCAGTCTCGTCATATTTCCAGGTCAAGGGACTGTCAAATTCGTTTTCAGCATTTAATGCAATTGGTTGGCGCATCCAAAGGGATAGCCCCTCTGCATTACACGGTACAGCGCATGTTATCGCTTCTTTAACTTGGTTCGGAGCTAGCGGTAAAAGATTGCCAACCCAAATTTCATTGCAAAATATCGCACTCGTAGCCAACATTTTCATGCCTGATATAACTACTCCATCATCGTCTTCTCTAACGACGCGGAGCGTGGGTACCGGAAGATTCTGCTTTTCATAAAATTCAGGATTACGCGCAGCTTGCGGCGGCAATACAGCATAGGTTGCAAATATATCATTTTGCCGCATGTGCTGATAATAGGCCAAAAGATTATCACCAAATTTATAGGTTTCTGAATCGAAAACTGAGGGCCTTGTCGACATCCCCGTAACAAAACTGGCTACATGGTCAGGTGAACGTCCAAATAAACCGGAAGATACATCTGCAATTTTTTTATGGGCTGCAGAACGCTTACGTAAATCATCACGGTTTTTTGCTTTGAGAAACCACATAGAATAACGTTCACCATCTTCCTCAAAAGACAGAATATCTCTGAATTCTGGATCATGCTTAATATCGTATAGGGAGGCTACAGTTTTGGCTGCATTACAAAATGCAGGATGGGTTGTTATGTTTTTAACTTTTTCATTGCCTATATAAACAGTACGACCGTCGTTAAGGCTTTCTAGATGTTCGTTTCCTGTTTTTAACAAATCCCTGCTCCTTTATGGGCATTAGGCGGCGTGACTTTGCATATTTTGTTCTGCCTTTATTTTTTCCGCAACGGAAATAGCTTGCGAAGTCGTCCCGACCATTTTTTTTATTAAAATCTGAAAGTTCTCAAAGTCTTGTTTGCTATAACCTGCAAAAATTGTGTTATTAATTTCCTGACGAGAAAGCACAACTGAGGATAGTACTCCTCGTCCCTTGGCGCTCAAGGACAACAGAACACTGCGCCGGTCCTCCGGATTAGGTTTCTTTTCAATCAATCCTTGTTTAAATAACTTACCCGTTTCCATAGTGATATGTGTGCTTCCGGCCTGAAGAGTTTTAGCAACATCACCAACAGTAACAGGACCCTTAGACGCTTTTTCCGAAATGACCGCCAAGATATGGTACTGAATACCGTTAACACCAATCAAATCACCTATTTGATCTCGTAATTTTTCCATATGCAAAGACGAGATCAATAACCCATAAATAAAACTCCTAAAATCGGTATCCGAACCGTCAACGAGAAATTCTGGTCTCGTTATAGTCAAGTCTGCATTTTTATTACCTGAACTCATTTTATATTAGTATCCGAACAATTATTTAATAATTTTATATAAATATTTTATATAATAACGCGCAAGCAAGACAAATAGCAATACGTTTTATATCTTGCTAAAATATTTATCAATTGGACAGTAATATTGTAATTAACGTTTTAAGTATCAGGTTCGTAGAAATAATGTAGCTCAAACATAACGCAACCACCTTCGGATTTAAATGGTCCGTGAAAAACCCCTGGAGGACGACAGGCATAGGTTGGGGCATGAAAATGTTCGCCGCCTTCGCCATTTTCATCATTTCCCACGATCATATCCCCCTCAAAAAGGTGAACCTCCTCCCAATGTTCATGGACAAAAGGAGCTGTAGTATATACGCCAGGTTTAATGCGAAGAAAACGAGAACGGCTACCTGTTTTACCCTCTTCATCTAGATCTGTTGTAAGAACCTTTTGTTCCATACCTTCAGGATAACCAGGTGGAACCTCCCAACCTTCTTCCATATCCAGCGGCATAAACTCCAAATGCGGTTTACCTTTTCCCATTAAATAACTCCTACTTATTCCTCTGGTGGCAGGCTTATTGCCTGATACGAATAGCTAATGTTACGATCCAATTTTGGATCAATCAAGGATGCCTGAAAAGTATCCGCGGAACGTACCCCGCCAGAAACGGCCAAGGTACCGCAAAACATCAATGTTCCGGGTGAAAGTTGCTCCCCATCTGTATAAAGTGAAATTAGCTCCTCGGGATCACGCATGGTTGTCACTGGACCTTCTTGATAATTTTCTTCATCACCATCAACAATGATTGTCGACTTAAGAATCAGCTGGTCCCAATGATCAACAACGTCGTCATAACGCCACAACGCTCTCGCAATCGGCTTTGCGCACATTTGCTTCGAGACGGTAACATCGGTAGCCTCGATGATCCGGTCCGTATGATCGGAGCCCAATCCAACCCAATATCCATCTTCTAATGATAAAATAAAGAACTCTATCTCACCACTTGAGTCTGTACCAATAACCTGAAATTCCTCTTCCATTGTTAGTTGATCAACCGAACACCGATAAAAGGTTGGCGTTTTGGTCGGGCGTGAAACGCCAAGCTCCTCAAGTTCAGAAATATGCGCTTCCATCGCATCAACATTTCGGCTCGTCCAACCCGCAATAACGAGATTATTTACGTTAACTATTCTAGACGTAGTTTCATCTGTCAAAAATTCAAGTTGCTTTTTCACGGTCATGTAAGTCAAATCCAACCATCTAAATAGTATTTGCGCTTTTTGATTATATCAATGCTATTAGGCAATGACACACCAAAATGAATAGTCAAATCTTAAATTTTCATATGATTTAGAGGTAAGACCGTATTTTGTTATCAATACTCAATCTACTATTAATGCGGCGCAATCTTTCCCAAAGAACAAACCGACCAGATGCCCTAGCATGGCTACATAAAGAACTTGTAAGTAAGTAATCTTTTATCTACCCATAATTCTCTCACTAATAGTCGGGATTGATATAATGGACCTAGCTTATTTTACGATGCCCCTGCATCCTGATAACCGCCCTTTAGTTGAGACCCTAAGAGAAGATCGTGAGGCTTTCATATTAGCGGAGAAACTAGGGTTCACAGAAGCCTACATGGGTGAACATGTGACTGATACTTTCGAGCCAATTCCAAATTCAATGATATTTTTGGCTTCCATCGCTTATGAAACAAAAAATATTAAACTAGGCACAGGCACTGTTAATCTAGGTCATCACCATCCAGCTGCCACAGCAGCTGAGGTGGCAATGCTTGATCATATGCTTGAGGGTCGATTTCTTTTTGGCGTCAGCCCTGGAAATCTACCCTCGGACGCCGAAGCCTTTGGCACATTAGAGGCCAACCGCAACGAAATGTTCGTTGAAGCCTTAGAACAAATCATTAGCATCTGGACAACTGACCCGCCTTATCGTTTAACCGGCAAATACTGGAATATAACAACCGAAAAAACATACCTTCCAGAATTGGGGCAGGGTATTATAGGAACACCGTACCAGAAACCACACCCACCAATAATAGGCACGGTTGTTGCTCCCTACTCGAAGGGTATTATTGGTCTAGGCGAACGTGGCTGGCACGCTATCTCGGCCAATTTTCTGTTGCCAAAGTGGGTCGCCACTCACTGGCCACTTTTTGTTGAGGGATGCAAAAAGGCTGATCGAACAGTCACTACTAAAGACTGGCGGGTGGCAAAAAGTATTTTTGTTGCTGATAATGACAAAATTGCAGAGGAATACGGCAAAGGTCCCAAATCACCTTACCGCTTCTACTTTGATCAATTAGGTGGCAAATTGAGGCTATACAACAAACTCGACCTATTCAAAACCGATCCAAATCAGCCAGATGGGGAAATTACCACCGACTATATGCTTGATAAGCTTGTTATCTCCGGCAGTGTGAACAGTGTTGTCGAACAGTTATTAGAATTTCGTGAAGAAATTGGCGACTTTGGAACGCTAATCTACAATGGCCCTGACTGGGTTGATGCTGAACTTGCAAAACGCTCAATGGAATTGATGGCAACAAAAGTCATTCCCCGCATTAACGAAGCCATCTAAATAAATCATTAGTACCTAAAATATAGTGAGTGCCAGAGCGTTTTATTAGAAAAAAATATTTTTATCCTTGCTAAAAAACAAATTTTTTTATTTTATATAAAACAAATTTTATAAATAATATGTATTTTTTCAATAGTTGAATAAAACAATTTAAAATTACTAGGTGGCTTCTTAGTTAAAGGGAATTTTATATGACATATAAATTTGAATTATTTTGCGCAGATTGTCGAAACGCCTACGATCAAAATACTGGTGAAGCTGCCCTCGAAATTATTCGACAAAATTTGGAAAAATTAATAAAAGAAAACCCCGAATTTATAGAGAAGAGCTGTGGTGCTAACGCTGAATATGGCG
Source organism: Rhodospirillales bacterium (assembly GCA_012960465.1). Taxonomy (GTDB): domain Bacteria; phylum Pseudomonadota; class Alphaproteobacteria; order Rhodospirillales; family UBA2165; genus TMED23. Next base: position 49,910 of record DUBF01000181.1, read on the forward strand.
TTAATGAACTTTATACTGATCCTCAAAATGGCTTCATTGTCTACGCCCATAATATCAAGGTCGGACGGAAATCGCCACCACATGATCACGGCGCATCGTGGGCGGTTTATGGCCAAGCAAAAAAATTTACAGACATGACTGAATATCGCCGCCTCGATGATAAAACCAAGGCTGGCCACGCTAAAATTGAAGAAACAAAAAAATATAGATTAGATTTTGGCATGGCGGGAAAGTTCGGGCCACACGATATTCATCAAATTTATTTCGAAGATGAGGCGCGCTTCATACGAGTGACCGGGGCAGATCTATTTAAAGAAGATACCCTAACCTATAACCCAGAGAATAATAGCGTCAATATAATTGGAACTGGTTCAGCAGCCGACAATGATCGTGCAGCAGCAAACTCCTAAACATCTTTGAGGATTAGAGAACACCGTAATGGCATCTAAGAGTAAAATAACAAACAATATTGCTGATCGTGATACCCCGCTAATTAAAAATTCTTGGTATGTGTTAGACTGGAGCAAAGACGTTGGTCCAGAGTTGAGGAACCGCATGGTTATCAACCAAGACCTTGTGTATTTCCGAACTAAAGAAGGCACAGTTTCGGTCCTACAAAACAGGTGCGCCCATCGCTGCTTTCCCCTCCATCGCAGTACATTGCATGAAAATGACACAATTCAATGCGGCTATCACGGATTAACCTATAATACCGAAGGAGAATGTGTACAAATTCCTTCGGCCTTAGACCTAAACCCCTCCTTTATTTCAATACATAAATATCCTGTTGTTGAAAAATCTCCAATGGTCTGGGTGTGGCCTGGTGATCCAGAAAAAGCAGATCCAAAATTAATTCCAGACTATGACTGGATAAATGAAGATGACTGGGGATATGGGACGGGATTTTACCATGTCAAAGGAAACTATTTGGCAATCCACGAAAACCTTCTGGATCTGACACATTTTCAATACCTTCATGGCGCAGTCCTGGGAACACAAAAACAACTGGAAGCGAAAGTTGAAGTAACTGTAAAAGATAACAAGGTGACCACTTATCGTGTAAATGAAGGCGAACCCGTTCCCGATCTCCATAAAGAAGCTACAGGACTAAAAGATATTCCAATCACTCGTCATGGAACAGCATCTTTCGTTACGCCCGGGTTCCATGAAGGTTACAGTCTCTTTGAAGATAAACAGGGAAGTAACAATGGGCGGACAGAGTACAAACCTCATATTCTGCATTTTATCACACCTGAAACTCAGTATACATCGCTCTATTGGTGGGTGTTTGGACGCAATTTCTCAGCACCAGATAAAAAACTAGACCAGTGGTATTCTGACGTCACCAGAAAGGTTTTTGAGGAAGATAAAGACGCAATTGAATGGATTGAATTCCAATGGGCTAACGACGACCGACCGGATTTTATGGAAAATCATGTACCATCGGATAAAGGTGCTGTAAAAATGCGCCAAATTGTCCATGAACTTGCTATACAACAATCTAATTAAAATTACTCCAGCCTGGATTCACTCCCATAATAGGTAATTCTATAACTTTGGTTTAACTGTGTTTTTTTGCGTTATATTTTATTTTCTAAATAAACTTCGCGGTACCAGATATAAATTCCGCTGAGGACAATTAGGCCAGATCCCAATATAATCTCAATTGTTAATGGATCACCTAAATAAATAACGCTAACAACGGATGCTACAATTAGTTGAGAATACAAAAAGGGTGATAAAAATGATGCTGTCGCATATCGGAGCCCTTTGATAATAGCCAGGTGCCCGGCAGCGCCAAGCCCTCCCTGCAAACACATCAATATTAACTCATGAGTTTCGGGTTGCCTCCAAAAAAATGGTACAATTAAAATTAAAATAATTACGCCGACCAAAGTAGAGTAGAAGAGTGTGGTGTACGGATCATCAACATTATTAAGCTGGCGTGTTTGAATTAGAAATATTGCTAGCAAAAAAGCTGTAATCATAGGAAGTAGGATTGCCCACCTAAAACCAGAGCCAGGCTGAATAATAATTAATACGCCACAAAAAGCAGCTAATACAGCAAGGTACCTTCTAATTCCAATTTTTTCACCCAAAAAAAGACTAGACAATATTGTAACCAAAACGGGAGAAAAAAACTGAACTGCCGCAGCATCCGCTAATGGCAAATATTTTAATGACGTATACATCGCTAGCGTCGCGCCAAATAATAAAAATGAGCGCTGCAGTTGTACTTTAGGTCGATTACTTTTGAAGATATTTCTTGGTTGGCGGAGTAAAAGATAAACCATAACAATCAAAGCATGAAAAAAATAACGGCTCCAAAGCACTTGGATTACTTCGAAAGAACTTGTCAAATTCTTACTAATAGCATCCATAATAGCCAACAAACTGCCACCTATAATGGTAAGAAAAATAGCTAAAATTATTTGTTTTTGACTAGCGGTACTTTCTCTCACGTTTACTAACGATTTTTTTTAAGTGAAGGGTCAGCCAGCTTAGTATCTTGACCCGGAGGAGCATTAACGATCGCATCTTCCAGCGAAAATTCCTCAACCCACTCCTCTGGAGGACGAGCCATATCTTCGGGGCCAACCTGATCTAAACCCCAAAATATTTCCAACCAATGGCCATCAGGATCAAGAAATTCGACGGCAACTTGCACCCCCGCTCGCCTTCGCCCTTCAAATAAAATTTTGATATTATGTTTATTGAGATGTTCACGTGCTTTTAAAACCTCATCAAGACTATCAACCTCGAATGCCATATGATGCAGTTCAATATTTTTTGCGGGTCCTTCTGCACCTCCGACGAGGGCAACACCATGATGATCGTTATTACAGCGCATAAAAACCATCTTTCCATCAATCATGCTATCAGGATATACATCAGAAACACGAAATCCCAATACGTCGGTATAAAATTTTACCGATTTCTCAATATTTTGACAGCGCAGAACGACATGCCCAATCTTGGTTATATTAAATGGCAAATCTTCTGGCGTTGTTTTATTTTTTAACGCCTGCATTTCAGGACTTTGGATGCCGTCTACGTCAATCACACCTCTTGGCATGCTCAAACTCCTCTTCTGTAACAAATACCTCGCCTTCAAAAAGCTTACGAGCTGTTCTCAAAAAACCAGAACGCTTAATATTTATGTCACGACCGTTGATTTCTAGTTCAATATCGACATCCATGCCACCGCTTGGATGTTCTATCAACATACGATCATTTTTATTACTAGGATTATTCGCAATCTCAGCAGCCGGTGTACCAGGTATAAGGCAGGCTGTTGCAACGGTGATTGCCGCAAAAACACCGATAGTTGAGTGGCATCGATGGGGTATAAAGGATCGCGTAGAAATTATACCGCCATTTTTTGGCTCAGATACCAGCGTCATTTTTGGAATAGTTTTTTCAGTAACATCACCCAAATTCATCAGATGACCTGCTTCTATCCGTATATTTTCTATGCTTGATTTAAGCTTTTTATTCGATTCTAGTTGGGAAACTGACTCTGTACCATCAATGTTAAAATCAGTTGCTCGCATCACAACGATTGGCATTCCATTATCGATACAAGTCAACTCAATTCCATCAATAACGTCAATAATATTTCCGCTTGGTAGCAACGAACCACACACTGATCCTGCTGTATTTAAAAATTTAAGCCGAACCGCTGCTGCTTTCCCAAGCACCCCATCAATTTCCGCTTCACCCTCATAAGTAACTTTCCCCCCGGGAGTAAGTATCGTTGCAATCGCATTATCACCGCTATTGACCATGTGAATAACAACGTCGGTAGTAGGGTCGTTGGCCAATACCAAACCTTTCTCAATTGCAAATTGACCAACACCCGCTAAAATATTTCCGCAATTTTGGCTATAGCTAACAACAGGCTGATCAACAACTACTTGAGCAAATAGATAGTCAATATCAACACCTGGATGATCTGACTGACTAACAATTGCTACCTTGCTAGTGAGCGGGTTGGCACCGCCAAGACCATCAATTTGTCGCTCATCAGGAGATCCCATAACTTGGAGCAAAAACCGGTCACGCGCAGTATCATTTTCAGGTAAATCAGATTTTAAAAAGTATACCCCTTTTGAGGTTCCACCTCTCATCATTGTACATGGGATAGAGTTCAGCATATTACTCCTCAAATCCGTAAAGCCGGGCGGGATTATCGACGAGAATTTTTTGCCTTAATATTTTATCGGGAGCAAACAAGGCTAATAAATCAATAAGATCGCCATCATTTGGCATATCGCCGCTTATATTAGGATGGGGAAAGTCAGTACCCCAAATAGCGCGATCCGGCGCGACCTCTAACAATTTTTGCGCAAAAGGAACTCCATCGTGAAATGGTTTACCATTCGCTGAAATACGCTCCAAACCACAAACCTTAACCCAAAAGTTCTCATCTTTCATAAATTCTAGTAAAATCTGAAAAGGAATTTGCCCAATGCCATCTTCTGCCTTTGGGCGTCCCATGTGATCAATGACGATTTTTATATTAAGCCGCTTTAATAAGTCTTTATACTCCAGTAAATCCGCAGCATCGAAATGCAAAACTAAATGCCATCCAAGTCCCCGAACGATATCTACTGTCCGCCTTAGGAAATTTAGATCTGGAGCACCGCCTAAGTGTTTAACAAAATTAAATCGAACACCCCTTACGCCACCATCGTGGAGCCTTTGTAAATCCTGCTCACTTGTATTCTCATCAATATGACAAACACCGCGATATTTACCACCGCTATGAGCAATAGCGTCAAGCATCGCCGCGTTATCCGGACCGTGGCAACTTGCTTGAACAATGACGGCGCGCTCAATACCAAGAAAATCATGGAGTTTTCTTAATGTCTGACGCGAGGCATCAGGCGGAGTATAAGACCTTTGTGGATGATACGGAAACAAGTCGCCTGGTCCGAATACGTGGCAATGTGCGTCACAGGCACCAGGCGGTAATTCAAAGTCTGGCTTTCTAGGATTTAGATCGGGTGGCTGACAGGATTTATAGGGCCCTACGGTGGTATTCAAACTAGCCATTACTATTATGCCGAATGAACTCGATCTAGAAATTTAAGCGTCCGCGAACGCGCCTCAAGAGCTGCTTTCTCTACATAGAAATCTGGTCTCGCGTCATTCGCAAATGCATGGCCCGCTTCATAAATATATGATTCAGCATTCGGGATATTTTCTTTTACACCGTCAATAATTTCTGGAGGTGAGTGTGGGTCGGTTACACCATAATGAAATAAAGTTGCACAATTAGCACCATTAGCCGCATTATCAGAAAGCATCGTTCCGTAATACGCAACCGAACCTTTCAGATTAAGCAAACCAGCCATCCGGGCTGCCGCACCACCTCCCCAGCAAAAGCCGATAAGCGAAACCCCACCCCGATTTTCGACAGTCCTAACGGTAGCCATAATATCCTTTAACACACTATCGGGCTCTAATTTCTTGCCCATTGTCTGGGCTGTGTCTAAATCAGTAAATTCCAGAACCATCTCAGGCTTAATTCGATCATACATTGCTGGTAATATTGTATCATATCCCTGTTCGGCCCAAAATCGTGTTACATTTTTAAGTTGCTCCGTCATACCAAATATTTCTTGTAAAATAACAAGACCACCCTTGACACTACCTTCTGGTGTAGCGTTAAAAGCATCAAAATTGTGGCCGTCTTCTGCTATGATTTTAATCATTCTTTCTAACATTTCTTACCTTCCTAAATTCTTGCAGACAAAATCTTATTAATAATACGATGAATTTATTGATTTGACGACCACGACTCAAATTAAAGTAATAGATCACTCCTTAGTTATTATATTTTATTATAATGATGCTCCTTATGATGCGGCGAACTGTCATAGTGTTGGCGAATAAGATCAACACCATAGTCATTTCCATTAGGTGTTCTAACTAACGTATGCACATGAAAGTCCCGAGGTTCAGCGTTATCTAAAAACACACCGGCATGGTGATCAAACTCAATCAAAGTAACTGGACTTTGAATACGATAATAAAATGGTTGGTTATCTGCCTGACCGCCAATCCAACAAAAATGCATGTCCTTAAAATGATCTTCAACATCTTCCATTTTAGCTTCAAAAGGACCCGTGGGTAAGGCACCTAAATACTCTGCAATCAAACCAAGTAATTTATTGCGTTGAGGCCTAGTAAAGTCAACACCGCTTAATCCTTCGTATGGTACAATCCTATTATCACAATATGCACCACCTAAATGCAATCCATCATGCCGAACCCGCCGGCCTTCAGGCAAATCACCACCAACCATCGAATGCGCAACAAGAGCTTGAGCCTTTTGTTTTTTTGAAAAGGATCGCATGAGCTCAAGCCCACACCGCTCTTCATCATCAAAAATACTAAGACCCTTATGAGGGCCTTCATCCGCATTACAAGGTTCCCCTCCCATGAAAGTTGGCGTTATTGTCATTTGATCCGCTAAAATTAAACAATTGAGACAAAGGTGATGACCAAACATTTGCCAGCCCCACGGCTCCGTGGTTGAAGGCGTGCCAAATAAATTAAAAATATAAGTGAATTCACCAAAAATATTGGGGCCGCCAACCAAATCACCCAAAAAACCATTAAGACGCATAACATTGCGAGTTTTCTGATAGCCTTTTTGGCTTAAACAAACACGCATAACTTCCAATATGGCATCGCGGACTGGCTTTGATACTTCGGCCAGGCGTAAACCATAATCTTCCAGGTAAATTTCTGTATTCTGCCAGTTTCGCCATTGCTTTGAAAAAATTTTAAAACTAGACACTCTGAGTTGATCTTCAGTTAATAATCCAATGAGGTGGTTAGCTGCAATGATAGCTTGCTCTGTTGGCACTGACTCGGAACGCAAGTTAAAAAGACCCTGAATAACTTCACCATCTACTGTCATGCCTTTGTAGGGAACAGCATACATCTTCTGCCACCCATCTAATATTTCTTTGATAATCGGGCTATTTAAAACTTTATTAGCATGTTCGCGCGCCGTCCCTCCTTGGACCTTAGAATTCTCTGGTAAAGGAACAAATTTTCGATAATCTGAACGACCCATAGACTAAATTCACCTTAGAAAAAGCGCTTTTACTAATACAAAATTCTTTATTCAGAATCCAGCTTGATCAACTAACAGCATCACCACATAGAAATTTACTAATGTTATAATAACCGCAATACCTACTAAACCTTAGATACCTAACTAAGTTCTGCTAAATAACCGAGCCGCCCTGCCCTCGGTCCCAAAACATCAACGAGTTCCAGGAACAAATCTACTCCTTAAATTTCAGCTCACAGAGCGTCTAAAAATAACCTAATGTTCATAGGATTAAAATCTCTAATATGTTTTAGTCAAATCATCCGCGTTTGTCCTAAATCCGTCTTCAGAACCGAGTAAACGCCGCAGTTCTTTCAAACTTTCTTGCCAGAGCAAAGTTTCCATATAAAATATCAAGGGCTGGTCCTGAACAGTCAACTCAAAAACCGTGTCATCATAAGATGCGTAATTGTGTACACCCCACCCAGGGGTGACAACACTAAGTCATCAGCTTTCCATTCATAGTGTTTTTTTCAACGACAGAACATCCGCTACCCTCAAAATAATAATTGATTGTGGAAGAAGTATGGCGATGTAGACCGTCGACAACTTGCAAATACATCATCGTATCCCTAACAAGAAATGCCGCAGTATCATTTGATTTAGGCTCATCTAATAATTTGTTCTTGATAGACGCCCTTTTTTTTGTGCTATCTTCTTATGGATTATACTCAATTTAAAACTGTCCGGAAAAGTTATTATTTAAAATATAAAATAATATTACATGATGTTTCTTGAGGAATCTATTACCCTTTGGGATAATTAAAGGAAAATATCAAAATATGGATGATAAAATTAAGGCGCTTCTCGACGAACTTGTTATTGCTAACCATGTACTGGCGAATGAGAAAGTTGTCGACTCATTTGGTCATATTAGTGTCCGTAATCCAGAAAATTCGGAACATTATTTTTTATCTTGTTCAAGAAGCCCCGAAATCGTTTGCTGTGAAGACATTATGGAATTTGATCTCGAAGGTAATAGTGTCGATGGTTCAACCTTGAGGCCATATGGAGAGCGTTTTATTCATGGTGCCATCTTGGAATCTCGACCAGAAATACAATCTGTTGTACACAATCACTCCCTATCAGTAATTCCATTTGGAGTTACTAATACTCCTCTTAAACCTATAATTCATACGGGAGCTGCTATCGGTCGGGATATTCCAATTTGGGATATCTATGATAATTTTGGAGATACTGATTTGCTTGTGAGAAACATGGAACAAGGCCGAGACTTGGCTTCAACCCTGGGTGGCGCAAGTGTCGTTTTAATGCGGGGCCATGGTTGTTCAGTTGTAGGATCTTCGATTAAAGAAGCCACATTGACAGCCGTTTACCTTCAAATCTCTGCCACAGTTCAACTCCAGTCGATACCGCTTGGCAATGTGCGTTATCTTACACCCGGAGAAACTGAGGAATGTACTAATATGTTTTACAGTGACCTTTCTGTTGATAGAGCTTGGGAAAATTTAACCGCACGTGTGAAATAATTATCACAATAAATTTTAATAGACATCATCTATCAAAATCTAACACCAACCAATTTAAAGGTAGAAATTTCGTCGTTAATAGCGCAATTGCCTGATTGTTGCCGAGGAGCCTAATCCACTAAAGGAGAAATTAGTTATATCCAATAATCTTAAAAATATTGAATCAGCAAAAAAAGAACATCTACTCAAATCTAAAAATATGCAGCTCATCATAATCGTCACTATGGTGACCATGATGGGAGGTTCAGTTATCTCTCCAGCCTTACCCGTTATTCAACAAGCTTTTATAATTGAAACTTCAAAAATTGGGCTATTAATGACAGCTTTTAGTCTGCCCGGAATAATCTCAATTCCAATTGCAGGAATTATGACAGATCGCTTTGGTAGACAAAAGGTCATCGTACCAATGCTATTACTTTATAGTATTGCAGGTAGCCTATGTTTCTTTGCTCCTAATTTTGAGGTTCTATTATTACTCCGTTTTCTATCCGGTCTCGGTGCCGGTGCCTTAGCAACTTTAAGTCTAATCCTAATCGGTGATCTATTTAATGATAAAGAACAAAAGGAAGCTCTAGGATATCGAACATCTTTCGGTTATTTTTCTAACGGGATTTTGCCAATATTTGGTGGTTTTTTAGCAGTTATTAGCTGGAACTACCCCTTTTTACTATTCTTATTAGGCATACCTATCAGCCTAATGGCCATGGCAGTTCTCGTTAATGAAAAAATAGATAATCAGTCAACAATCAAGGAATACTTAATCGAAGTTGGGCGGGGCCTATCGAATGTCCGAACGGCAAGCCTTCTAACTATTGCACCAACGCTGATGATGATTAATCAAGGTATCCTAGCGACATTTTTACCAATTTATATTGGTTCAAAATTTGGGGTTTCAGCTGCTATTATTGGTTTAATTATCTCCACACGCGTAATTGCCGGTTCATTAATTGCGTTTTTTGTGGGAAAACTTACTGAAATAGTGAAAGAAGAGTGGTTACTGATTTCATCAATGATCGTATTGGCAATAACGATCATCTTTATTCCATTCGTAACATCTGTTTGGTTTATGATTGGTCCAGTCATGGTTATGGGTTTTGCACTTGGGGTCAGCTTCCCCGCATTTCAAAGTCTACTTATATCAGAAGCACCAAAAGAACTAAGAGCAGGAGTAATGTCAGCGAACGGCGTTACTAATCGCATGGGTCAAGCTGCAGGACCAATTATAGCAGGAGCTCTATACGCAACAGGGGGATTTAAAGCTGTATTTTTTGGAGCCTCATTATTTTTATTAGCAATGATTATTTTTCTCACAATTAATTTTCGCAACCATATTTCTACTAGATAAACTAGAGATAACTAACGTAACCTTGCTAAATCATAGTTGCACAGTTAATTTTGATTTATGCATGTCTCCCAAAAAAATCTTTGCTCTCGAGCGCTTGACGTGATCGAGAACAACATTCTCCCACTAACAGCGGATGGCGTTGTAAAGGGAAATAAAATTTTCGGGGCCGCTATTATAAAAAAATCAGACCTTTCTCTGGTAATAGCTGGAACTAACGCAGAAACTCAAAATCCCCTTTTCCATGGAGAAATTTCAACCTTAAATGCTTTTTTCAACCTACCTAATATCGATCGCCCACCTCCAAAAGACTGTATCTTTATTTCCACACATGAACCCTGTTCGCTGTGCCTTTCCGCAATTACCTGGACAAATTTTGATAATTTTTATTATTTCTTTGGCTATCAAAATACCCGGGATGACTTTAATATCCCACATGATTTAAATATTCTGCAGGAAGTATTTAATGTAGAGAATGGTCAATATTGTAGAAAAAATAAATTTTGGGAGTCTAAAAACATTAATACTATGATCGATGAGGAATTTGCTTCCAACCGTGGTGACCTAATTCATCAAGCGAGTCGAATTAAAAAATGTTACGCTGAACTCTCAAGGACCTATCAGAACTTAAAGGAAAAGTCGGGGATCCCTCTAAATTAATTAATCATAGGTAGATTACATAAGCGATAGTCTAAAACCCCAAATTTACAGGAAACTTGCTAAATGCAAAAAACCATTCTGATCGAATCAATAGAAACAATCTCCTGTGATGCTGGATGGAGGAATTATTATTTCATCAAATTAAAAACAGATAGCGGCATTGTCGGATGGAGTGAATATGATGAGAGCTTTGGTCCTCTCGGCGTAACACAAAATATCAATAATATTGCTGCAAGCCTTATCGGCAAACCGGCTTTGAGTCATGAATTAATTTATACCACTTTATATAGTTCTAAACGAGCTATGTTCGCTGGCGTTGCAGCGCAGGCCATTGGGGCTATAGAAAACGCTTTATTGGATGCAAAAGCTAAAATACTAGATATACCCTGTTATGACCTGTTTGGAGGCAAACTACGCGATAGAATTAGAGTTTATTGGTCACATTGTGGGCCCTGGCGAATGCCGCCACGCGCAAAATTTTATAATAGCGATGAAGTAAAAACTCTTGAAGATGTCAGAGCTTTGGGTGCAGAGGCAAAAGACAAAGGTTATACAGCTCTTAAGACGTATCCATTCCGGGATGATGGTAACGGCGGGATGCTTATGTGGAGCCCCGGATTTGGTAATCCCTACCAACCAGACTTGAATATTGATAGGAATTTCTTAAGAAATTTACGGGAATACTTGGAAGCATTCAGGGATGGTGCAGGACCGGATATGGACATCTTACTAGATTTAAATTTCAATGCCCGCACAGAAGGAGTTCTAAAAATCATCCAAGAATTAAGTAACTTCGATCTATTTTGGCTCGAGGTGGATCATAATAATCCAAAATCATTAGCCTACATTCGAAATAAAAGTCCCTTCCCAATCGCCTCATGTGAAACATTGTTGTCTGGACAACAGTACCAACCTTACCTTCAAGCTCAGTCTATGGATATTGCTATCATTGACGCTGTTTGGAATGGGGTCTGGCAATCCTTGAAAATAGCAGCTGTCGCAAACACATATGATATTAATATTGCCCCACATAATTTTTATGGTCATTTAGCGACCATGATGAACGCACATTTTGCAGCTGCAATTCCAAATTTTTGTATCTTGGAAACTGATATCGATCGACTGCCGTGGGACGAAGAATTGTTTCCAAACCTCCCAGTGATTGAAGATAGTCATTTAATTTTGCCAAACATACCAGGCTGGGGTTGTGATCCAGATGAAGATGTGTTGCGCTCTCGACCAGCAAACTAACGTGATTAATCTACTTTAAAATTACGTTTGTTTCGGAAGACGTCCCCATGCAACTAACAAACCTTCTCTAAAAGATCAGAGGTGACGTTTATTCGGAGAGTGAAGATGCGCCACCATGGGCCGCTGACCACTCCATCGGTTGGTTCAAAAACTTCTCGACCTCATCAATCGACCCTGTATCAAAGTAATTAAATTCCTTTGCAACTTTCAACACATCCCACCACGTCGCGAGTGAATGCATTTCCAGGCCAATTTGATCTAAAGCGTCTCGCGTATGTGGAAAAATATCATAGTAAAAAACAACAAATGTGTGGTCAACTGTAGCACCGGCCTCACGTAAAGCTTCACAAAACTTAATTTTACTATTGCCATCAGTTGTCAGGTCTTCAACTAGTAAAATACGCGCGCCATCATCAAAATCGCCTTCAATCTGCGCATTCCTGCCAAAGCCTTTAGCTTTTTTCCGCACATATTGCATCGGCAACATAAGTCGGTCAGAAATCCATGCCGCAAACGGAATGCCCGCGGTTTCACCACCACAAACCGAGTCAATTGATTCAAAACCGATATTTCTTGCTATAACAGAAACCGCAAAATCCATCAGTGATTGACGAACTCTTGGATAAGAAATGAGTTTGCGGCAATCGATATATACAGGACTAGCCCAACCAGATGTAAATTTAAAGGGCTCATCCGAACTAAATCGAACCGCCTCAACTTCAACGAGCATTTTTGCTGTTAATTCTGCAATTACCTCTTTGTCAGGAAAAGTCGTCGGAAACATTGTATTTTAATCCTCTAATTGTTTAACTACTTTAGACGCTCCCAGCATGATCAACTTTCAATGATTGATCAAATTACAATTTTAGCTGGATTGAATACCCTTATCACGTCCTACCGCCCGCACCAACCATATCAGATATGCGTCGATCATTACTTTTATTCATTAGCAACATAGCATATAGACCCGATCAGTAATGGAAATATAATCATATAATACCCTATATTTTCTTATCTAAAACGCAGATTCTCAGGCGAAAGATCGTGAATTGAATTACATCCCATTAAGCACATATCGCGCTCTATTTCCATTCGCATCAACTCTAAAGCACGTTCCACACCTGCTTGTCCCGCAACCGCAAGTGGATATAAATAAAAACGTCCGCCGCCGACTGCCTTAGCTCCTAATGACAGGGCTTTGAGTACGTGGCTTCCCCTCTGAATACCGCTATCCATAATGACATCTATTTTATCACCGACTGCATTAACTATTTCATCCAACTGATCAAACGGACTACGGGATCCATCAAGTTGCCTTCCTCCATGATTAGAAATAACAATTCCCGTGCAGCCGATATCAACTGCCTTTCTGGCATCTTCAACGCTCATAATACCTTTTAAACAAAATTCGCCATCCCAGGTAGAAACCATTTTTTCTACATCGTTCCAGTCTAACGAGGGATCTAACATTTCTGTAATATACCGGCTTATAGATACAGCCCCATCATCCATATCAATATATTTATCAAGCTGTGGAAGACTGAATTTTTCGTGTGTAACGTAATTAAAGGCCCACATTGGCTTTAGCACAAATTGCAATATCCCGGCGGGGGAAAGACTAAATGGAATGCTAAATCCACTTCGAAGATCACGCTCACGATTGCCACCTGTAATCGTGTCCACGGTCAACATCATCACTTCAACACCAGCTTTTTTTGCGTCGGACATCATCGCATTATTTAATCCACGATCTTTATGAAAGTAAAATTGATAGACTTGCGGGTTACTATGTTTGCGCACTTCTTGAAGACTAACAGTTCCCAAGGAAGATACCCCAAACATAGTCCCAAACTTTTCAGCAGCAGATGCAACCGCGCGTTCGCCCTCATGGTGAAATAATCTTTGTAGCGCTGTCGGAGAACAATATATTGGCATTTCTAATTTCTGTCCCATAACAGTGACAGACATATCAATATCTTTTACTCCCCTTAAAACATTTGGCACCAGATCACACGCGTCGAAACTTATAGTATTTCGACGATGAGATTTTTCATCATCGGCTGCACCATCGATATAATTATAAATAGGCGCAGGCAACCGCCGCCGCGCTAATGTTCTAAAGTCATGAAAATTGTAACAATCTTTTAATTTCATTATTTATTTATAACCTTGTATCGTTAGAAATAAACAGAAATCGTCATATACTTGAGCAATTTAAATTTTGTTGAGAATTTGACCTAGAGATTCAGTAATTCATATATATGTGAATAAATAACGTAAACTAAGATAAAATAAGTTTCTACCGTCAATAGGCTCATTTTTCCACGAGTGTTTTAGATTTTTTTTCTTTTGCAATATCCTCGTTTTCAAGCATCGTTTTCAATCGATTACCTGCCTTGTGGCCCCACAACCATAACAGCAAAGTAAGAACTGCGCCGATTGCAAGAGTAACCGAAAGACCCAGAAATTCTGCAATCCATCCCATTAATGCAGCCCCAATGGCTGGCAGCCCCCAGGCAAGGACCGCAGTTATGCTAATGACCCTGCCGCGAACCTTTGGGTCTACTGTATTTTGAATTAGGGTCTGCGATGTTATGGAGCCGGCGACGATTGTCATACCAACAATGGCGATAAGAGCCGAGCCGAGCCATATATTATCCGACATGACAAATAGCAGCATTGCCAGCGCTGAGATCAGAAGCGACCAAGTAAACACTTTGGTCAAGCCCTCTGTCTTACCACGACGGGCAAGCCAAATTCCACCGACCATTGCACCTAATCCGGTTGCTGAGAGAAGGATGGATAGACCCTCTGCACCCATATCAAATATCTGGTCAGATATTCCCGGTACAAGATCAATATAGGGTCGCATTAGAATTGCCGTCACCGACAAGAGAAAAAGAAGAAAGAAGATACCACTATTGGTATAGGCGTATCGAAACCCTTCTATGAGTTCCAAAATCAACTTAGTTTTACCATCTGTGGTGTGATCCCGCTTGTCCGCCTGTTGGAAAAATAGTGCAACATAGAAGATAGAAAACATGCCAGCTGAAATAGCAATAATTACAGGGATGCTTACAAACTGAATAAGTCCGCCGAATAAGGCGGGCCCGAGAAACCGTGCAAAATTATAGGTTGCCGAATTTAAGGCTATGGCAGCGGAAAGATCAGTCTTCGGTACGAGGTGGTGAACAAAGGACATACGGGCAGGGATGGTCATGGCCTCAGAGGCCCCGACAACAACCGAAAGAATAATAATAAAGTAAATATTGAGTAAGCCCAACAGCGCCAGTATCGCTGTAATAATACCACCTGCGACTACCAAGACCTGGCTCATTTTCATTATCCGCAAATGACCTATACGGTCGGCCCAAGCCCCGGCGATTATCGTCATAAATACCATAGGAAATGTGTCCGCAAAGGCAACAATGCCGAGCCATGCCGGTGAGCCTGTCATCTCCCAAGTGAGCCATCCAAGCGAGACCTTAAACAACCAACGGCCAGTCGTATTAGTACCGTTACTCCACCACAATAGACAGTAGCCCGGATGAGATAAGGCTCGACCAATACCGCCATAAAGAGAATTTACTGCCAACTGGATTTTTCCGATAGTTGATTCATATCGTTTCCGCGACCGTGATATAGTTAACTTTTAACCAGCCAAAGTCCATTAACAGTTACGCAGTAAATGAAAATTAAGCAAGATTATTGTAAGTTCTCAATATAAATTGAGATTTATGCTTGGGATTATTGAGGATAAGTTAATCTTTAATATCCCCAATCCAACGTCGATTAATATTTTGACGCTGCGGTGAGGCGTAAAGGGCGCAAGGACCAAAAAATGACTTAACAGCAATCAAATTTTTTACATCAGTTAAATCTAAATCATTTCCAATCAATATTAGCTTATCATACACTTGCTGAAGAAATCGCGACATTTGATTTCGCTTAGCTTCACCCTCAACGCTTATACCTGATGTATGTATAATTCCAATTCTCCGGGCTAAATCAAAATGAATTTGATTAGCCTCAGATATTAGAAAATGTGCCAATAAATCAGCTGTGAGTTCATTTCGCTCCAACTGACCATAGCCATCTCCTCTGGTAATTGCACATAACAAAAGGTCATCCGAATCTACTGCCTTGGCATAAGAACCCTCTCCTACAACCCTTTGAGCAAACTCATAATCTACTGAACTCTCGAACCTGGTTGTATGGTTATCAAAACAAACCAATAGAGGGTGCGGAAATATACCAGTATGAACAAAGCTGCTATCCTCGCTCAGCAAAAATAAAAAGGGCGGATAACTGCTAACCAAACCATCATCACAAAAATGATCGAGTGTAATTTGATGAGTGTGGCGCAAACCAATCTGTGCCAACTCACGGCCTGAAGGCCCTCCTCCTAAAGTTGTATAATAGGGGTCTAATTCATCAGCGGCACTTTCCTGCCTAATTTCTACATAATCCGCATAAACCGCTTTTTGTCCATTATCTATCTGCCTCATCGCCCAATCAAGACCACCATCCGATAACGCAAAGTCGGCTGTCCAAAATAAAAATACAACCTCACCCTCGCCTAACTGCTCCATCCCATGCATATAACATCGAGACTGAAGCTCATGAGTATTAATTCCACCGCTAGGACTTTCCACTTCGTAATCTAAAGGGTTGCCATCAAACAATGTCTCAGACATGGGGAAAAAATTAAATTCCTTCCCATCCGAAGACGTAGTGACCTCACTTGAACGCAAATATTCCAAGGTGGTTGCATCTGAATAAATATAAAACGTCATATGGTGCCCACCGACAAGAACACGCCGGCAATTGCCATGTGACAATAATGAAGGCAAGGACCATCTTAAAAATACATCTGCAAAGGCGCTTCCCCAGATACTCGCCAGTACACGCAACTCCAATATTTGTCACTCCGTTTTGTTCTCGATGGGCTTTCCATCATTAGTCAGTATTGTTACCAGAAGAAATATTTGTTCTGATCCTTTGTTTCTCAAAAATTATGCCGCGATTGCTTAATTAGAGGCATTTAAATTTTATGAGGAAATTTATTAGTAAAGATTTTCTGCTTATTCCATAACATCTGCTGTATTTTCATTTCTTGAATCTTAGGCATCATTGTTTTTAAGTGGCGCTCACCCTGGCGTAATGCTGTCAGGTAAGTTTCATCTTTACTTTTAGTCTCCTGAGAAAGAATTAATTGTGTAGATTCCAGTTCCTTTCTCGATTGTCCGGCTTTGGCGGCCTCTTCAAATTCTTCAATTTTCTCATACATATTTGCAATAGCATATTCCCTAGCTACAGTATTATCACTGGTTAATCTGTCTATGATACCAATTGCAGTTTCAACTCGTTCAGCTAATAGAGCGTTAAAAAAATGGTCCCAAAAAGGAAGATCCCATAGTCGATGTGTTTTTCCTTTTTCCCCATCCATAGGCCATACATTTACTGGAATAGCATACTTTCGGTCAACCATCTCAGCAATCTGCTGAAGCCAAGTATCGCCAAACCAATATGGAAAGTAAGGCACAACAAAATGTCCAACCTGATTAATCCATTCAGCAGTTTCAACCATGAAATTAATGCCGCCTTTAGGCATTAGGGGGTCAGATAAATACCCAACGGCAATACGATCACTCGGTATATTGAAGAATGTTTCACGAACAAAAATATCCCAATTATCAGTATTAACCACATAATCATCACAAAAAACCATATAGATGCCCGCGTTTGAACTAATATTCCAGAGCTCAGTAAATGCTGCACCATGCGTAATAGGCCGAGAACTTACATGCCAATTAATTTGAATGCCAATACTTTTATCCCATTCCGAAGCAATGAAATCCAGCGTTCGGATGTCATCATCATCCACGTAGACCCAGAGCTCAATTTTATCCTTATTACCTGCGAGTTTATCGAGGGACCGGATCGCATGCACCACCTTTTCAGGCCGACCTCTAGTTAGCATAAGAATGTTGATCAGTTCAGCATCATCAACTAGTTTTGCCTTAAAATTTATCATTTGCACGCTTAGGTATTTGAAAATTTAAGTAGCATTTTGTATATTGATTAATAAGGAATTATTTTTAACCACCTGATCCTCGTGTTGCATAGAGAAGCATTCCACGACAAGTGTGCGATTAACTAAGATACGCACCAAAGAGGTCAATTTT
>DUBF01000182.1 GCA_012960465.1 Rhodospirillales bacterium
CGAGGCGATTCGAACGCCTGACCTACGGATTAGGAATCCGTTGCTCTATCCTGCTGAGCTACGGGGGCAGGACTTAATGTTAATCCTTTTAGGCCTTTGGTCTGACCTTCAATTCTCCTAACGTACCTAAATTTTCCCTTTACTGTACCCTGAGTGTACCTGGGGCTTGGTTGATAAAATGATTAATGGGGAGGGGAAAACGCTAGAGCCTCCCCCTTATATTAGCCATTAAAATTAAATTAACAATGTTCTTACATTAGCTGACATAACAATTTTCATCGCTACAAATAAATCCAAGTTGTCCTCATCCACAAAATATAACTCTGCAGAGGCCATTGAACAAATTAAATAGTCTACAGCTGTCACGAGCCTATCGTCGGATCTTTGGTCCAGAACAAACCGCTGGTAAAAAGGATGATCAATGTTCCATTTAACCACAACAGTTCGACCTTCTAAGTCACATTCATGAATTTGGTCAAACTGCCCAAGCTTATGATATTTGAACTTGCATTTTCGAGCAACAGATGACTGAGATTTATTGAAATTTTTCCTTCTTATGTCTTTTACTACATTAGGGTCTTTTTCTCTTTTTTTATGGTCATTTGGCGATTTACGCTTTTCCATTTTAGTATGCGGCATGATAAGGAGCTTAGATTTCGAGTCAATATTTTTTTCTGCTTTATTATGAATGCCTTGAATTTCATCAGAAGCTTTGATCTTAGTTCTTGATGGTTCTCTTTTTTTAATCGTTGCACATTGACCTTTAAGATGTTTTAAAATTTTATCTTGAAAAGACTGATTAAACACAAGGTCTTTTTTTGTAAAATCTATCCCTACCGTTCCCGGGTCAGGAATTGAGTTCGGTCATCTTTGGAGCTAATTCATATTGCACGCGGCCCAAGTTTTTGAATAACTATTCATCACCGCATGTCGCGTGCTCTCGAGTTGGAACTCACACAGTCCGTAATTGCTACAATCCTCCTCCGTCTCTGTCCAGATCGGATGGGAAGGTGGATAGTGTGATGTGACAGCTACAGCAGCAATTAATTTGTCTACAGATTCTTTGAGGGATTGCAACTGGTCGGTGCATCGCAAATTGTGAGTCTTTCCTTTCCATGCAGACCCCTTGCCAATTGCGCAGGCAGTGGCAACATTGCGATAAAGGTCCACAGGAAATTTTTTGCGTGGATAGAAACAATCCTCGGTCAACATCCAGCAAAAGTGGTGATCTTGCCTTTGAGGGCCTTTATTCCACGACGTGATGAACAGACCTAATTGTTTAATTGTTCTCTGACATTCCGGTGTAGGTACGTCATTATTTTCCCCTTCAACTTTGTTTATGGACTTGTCAAATATACCGGTGACCAACGTCTGGGATTCCTTTTGATAAATTAAGGACGTTGGTGGCAAACTGGATGGCGCAACAATGTATTCATTCCGGGAGGCAGTTGCAAGGGTGGGTGTCGTGGACACCGATGCCAATTTATAGATTGGGTGTACAGTGGTCGAATCTGGATTAATGGTTTCTGTCGCATAGGGCGAACTGATAACACATAACATCAGAACTGCAAATACGGCAATAGTACACGATCGTTTCATGACTGCGTCCTCACAATAGTTAAAAGATCGGATAGGTAGAAGGTTATTTGACGACGGGTAGGCGTATGGCGGAGAAATCATATCGGATGTTTTTCCGGTTTTTGATTGATGTGAAAAAAGCATACTTGTTATTGGCCTGAATCAAATAAACCTTATTTGGATGCTGGGTTGCTAATTTTCTGAATTCATTAGTAGAAGTTAACCATGTTTTTCTGGGACTAGAAACCAGGGCCATTATTAATCCGTCGGTACTGGAAGTGACATTTAACTCGACGAGACGGTTGGCATAAAACAGCACCGTTAATCTAGGGTTATACGGTTGGAGATGGTAGTTACCAATCCTCTGATTTTCCGGTGTGTTGAGATTTATAACAGCGGCCAGTTCCCGTATTTCTTTAGTACTTTGTGCGAGAGTAACTTTAGCCTGGAAGGGTGTGGAGTTTACAAACAGGGCGGTCGCGGCAATGACCCCAGCCATTATGACTAAGGCTTGATTTTTTCTTTCAGTACCCATCCATTCAGAAATAGTTCTCGCAGTGATAATAGCGAGAGCTGGAAATATCATGAATAAATAACGG
>DUBF01000183.1 GCA_012960465.1 Rhodospirillales bacterium
TATTCTGCCATTTTACTTTACCTCTGGACTATTAATCTTACACCATATAACTTAGTCTGCATGTTATCTCCTAGCATTCATCTATTATGGATTGAGATGAATCTTTGGGCCACCTTTTATAGTATAATCCCCTGTGGTAGTCATTGTGGTCGCGTCTGCGGCAGACGAAAGTGCCATTCCGGCCGAACCTAAATTATAATCCCCTGTAATAGTCTGTAATTTATCCACAGCTATAGTCTCGGTTGAACATCCACCAACAGTTATAGTATGATCCATACCTATAATTTCATCTAAAGTATTTTCAATTTGCTCAAACTTTCCTCCACCAACTATTCTTTCTGTCAGTTCACCAAATAAGACCGTACTGCGTCTAGTGGTTGTCTCGTTATTCTCATATGCTTTGGCGTTACCATAAATCTCGGTTATGACTCCATCTACGTTAAGTTTGTAGTCATTGGCATATTCAATCTTTACATCTCCACCTTCATTACCTCGCCCCTTACCTGCCTTTGTTGGGTCAATTGGATTTCCAACATAATGAAAATAATTAGAATGATGGTCGTGTGTCACCTCGTCTGCAACTTGTTCAGTATATTTACCCTTGACTAGCAAGTTATAATCGCCATCAACCTGATGGGTAAAATTACCTTTGGTGTATAAATTACAGTCGCCTTCAATGGTGACAACTGCACTACCTTGAATATTTACCTTATCGTGACCGACGATGACTGTAAAATTATCTCGGACAATTTTTTCTACTTTAGTTCCACTCGGAAATACTTCATAGTATGTTCCAGAACGATGCGATTCTTTAATACGCTCTGCTCCTGGAGTATCATCAGCCTCGAACAAGTGCCCGCTCTCTGTTTCGCGCACATGATTGTATGGATATTTTGTATTATAAGGATTCTCTGGTTGCGTTGTCGTTGGATTAGGTGTTCCATCCCAAGCTGCTGGTTTATTATCGGGTGGCACCCCGTCTATAGTATCTTTGAACGTCGCAACAGAAACATCAAAAGTTCTTTTTGCATCATGAACTTCAGTTAAGGTATCTAGTTTTTCTCCTCTAGTTTGTCGAGGAGTATTTGCTTCTGTAATTTCAGAATCCAACCCCTTAGCAGTAGATTGTGGATGGTCTTCTGATACTAATGTCCCCCCTCCAATTAAATCAGGAACAACTTTTCTAGGAGCATAAGCCACATAATCATTAACAGTTCTTACTCGGTCATCTGTAAATCCATCAGCACCTTCAGTTCGATAATCACTCCCCACAAAGTCACCAGGAACATCGTCCTTCATAAATACACCAGGCAATTGGGTATGGGGTATTTTAATCTTCTGTTTTATTGTAAACAATTTAGTAAAAAAACTCATAATAGTCTACTCACATATTGATATGCCGAAAGAGGGCTGTCGCTCTGAGGAACGGCAGTTTTGGTAGTTCCTTTAATAGCCGAAAGAGCATCTTTTACCGAAATTGTCTTTTGTTTTTTAATTTTATTTCCAGTTTCGTCGATTGCATCTTCAGACGAATTAGTAATTGCCTCATCTGCTGCTGTTGCACTAAGCCCATTTCCTTCTGCAAGACCTTCCGAAAGTTTTCCTGCCTTTGCATTAAAAGCCTTTTCTGCGCTTCCAAGTTCGCCTTCTAGACATTCCAAAGCCTTTTTAAATCCGGGAAAGGCGGCCGCCAATGCAGCCCCGGGAAGTAATAATACATCTATACCTAAAGGACTAATATCAATTGCGCCAGATTTGATTGCCTCCAGAACCGCTTCTAACTCTGTAAATCCTTCAGAAACCTTATCAAATTCTGCGGCAAGATTTGCTTCAACTTGAGCTGCTACATCAATGGCCGCTTTAGCCAAAACATTTGCTTGCCTACTTGCCGCCGATGAAACTTGAGATGCCAGCTCGCCGAGCAGATCCTCCGGCGACAGAAAAAACACACCGGGAATTTTAGGGCAAATTGGTTCGCTAGGCATTACACCAGCCAATAGATCAGGATTAATAATATCGGTGGGAAGAGAAGCAATATCAGTAATAGCAGATAGTTCAAATAGTTCAGACAGTTCAGGTAATTCAGGCGCACTTAGATCGAGAGATGAGGCAGCCTCCTCAAGATTAAGCACATTGGTTATAAGGCCTTCTACTGTATCTTCAGCCATTGTATGCTCCTGTATTGATTGTTCCTAGAATCACTCGATCTTGTGCATCTTCACCATCTCGAAAAAATCCAAGAACCCAGGTTCCTTCTTTCGGAGAATGCACTTCACCTTGTGCGCTATTGAGCGGAAGCATAGGATATGCCCAGGGAAGATGCTCTGTTGGAACTTCTTCTCGACTCTCGCTATCAAATCCATATGCACGAACTCTCATTCGTCCAATCCCGAGCGGATCCATTCGGTCTTCTATGACACCTTCAAACCAAATAAATCCATCTCGCCCCATTCCCTTTTTCATTTTGTAATTCCTCTACGCTTTTTTTCATTTGCAATCCAAGCCGCTGCACTTCGTCGAGATGGACTCTTCTTAATCCATGCAACGGCTATTTTATATGCGCTCAGTGTTTCTTTGTCTGCGTTTTTTCCTTTACTATTATCTACAATAACAAGTCGGCCCTTGAACAATCTTTGAAATGCACCAATATTAGCCTGAACATGTGACCACATCTTAGAAACTTCCTTATCAGGAAGAGTGCGGGCCCGCATACGATTTCTCTCTAATGATGTATCTTCTGTAGTATTCACAAAAATCATCATGGTATCATATCCAAGACGCTCCAGCCCAGCCTTTTGCTTTTTGATCTTCTCGGCATCTTTTCCTGTTCCGTCGATCAAAAGCCCAAGACGACCATTGACAGCCAAAATTTGCTTCTTTTTGGTGAGCGCCTTGGCTCCTGCACGAATAGTCTGCCCTTTGTCAGAATATATATTTTCGGGTGTCGTTTCCAATCCGGCCTTTGCTAATAGTGCTTCAAAAATATCGTCAGAATTAATTAACACAAGCCCCATCGAAGTAAGCCCTGTCTTTCCGGCAATGAATGACTTGCCTGAACCTGGGCCACCGGCCATGAACACAGCCTTGAAAATTGCAGGATCATTGACGCCTTCTTTTAGTAAAAAATTTATAAATGATTTCATTTTTATATCCTATGTCCAATGATGGACTGTTTGTTCGGGTAATGGAGACGCATAAGAATCGCTAGATAATTCCATATACAAAGAGTGGGTTGTTTTATTTTCCTCGCCCGATTTCTCAAGAGAGTGTCTCAATCCTGTAATCAAATACCTTCCTGATAAATATTTATCTGCATCGCCCAGCGTTTCGATCAAAGCAGGAGAGGCTGATGGTATTTTAAGTTGTACTATTTCACCGACTGTTCTGTCACTATCTCCGGGAACTGTAATATTTAACTTCTTAGAAAAGAATTGATTGAGTTGAGAAATACGAGTCAAGGCTGTAGAAGTAGTACGAGACGAAGGTTGATCTGAATAGGCCAAATAGTGATCGGGAATAAATTGAACAAATGAATCAGAATAACCTCCAAGGGACAAGTCATTATGTATCATGGTATTTTCATCCGAAGATTCTAAATGCTTTGTGGTAGAATAAGACTGAAAATAATTACGAGTAGACTCTCCTATCTGACGAAGAACAATGTCATGTGTTTTTGCCTTAGCTGCATAGGCACCAGACACAACCCCAGGAAGATATTTTGGAGTAAACGCTTGCATATCCGAAATACTATAATATGCTCGACCAACCTCTTTTTGCTTACCTTCTTGGGCTAGGACTATTTCTCTAGTATATGTAGCCGCTGGTTTTTTATTAATACTTGAATCCACCAATGCTTCTATAGGCCCATAATAATAACCAGTCTGATTTTCAAAAAATACATAGCTCGCACCATCTCTATATAAAGGAGAAACAGACCATTTGGTCAACCAATTAATTGCCTTGAAGGGGCTCATTGTAGGAACTACACGACTTGTCTGTTCTGTCGTTGGTATTATAGTTAAGGTCTTGCCAGTTACCCCCACGACATATTGCTCATAAATATCTTTCACCATATCTGAAATCAATGTTTTGTTATAGGCTTTTGAAAATTTAACCTTTTGATTTTTGATAAATTCTGGAGAAATAAATCCTAAGACGGCGATTTGCTGCCCTTGACTAATTTGAAATCTGGTCGGAACCTCATGAAGATGGCCAACAAAGACATATGGTTCTGATGCAGAAGGGGTAATAAACTTAATGACAATCTTCTCGTTTGTGATTATTGGTATAAATTCAAGTAAGGCTTGTGTTTCAGTAATCGTAATTTGACCTTCGATGTAGTTCTTTTTTATGTTCTCGAAAATAGAAATATTTTTCCAAATATCCCCCAACTTAAAAGAATCTTTGTGATGTGATGAAAACAATTCAACCGAAATGACATCGACATCACCGCCTTTAATTATACCTTCTTGTTTTTTGACTACTTCATCGGTCATGATAAATTATACACCCAATTTCATTAAGGTTTTAAACTCTTCTACAAATTGATCTAGATAGTCTCTCTTCAACAATTGAATTGTTCTCTTTTCTTCATTAGCCTCAGCCTCGTAATCCAAATTAGAAACAATTCTCTTGGTACTTGCTGTTCCTATTGAAGCATTGACATATTGCTCTTGTGTAATCCAAATCTTTTCGGCTAATAATGTTGAACCAGAATCATCATATATATCCCGTTCAAAGTGATGAATTCCTGTTTGTATCGAAACCAAGTCTCTTGTCTTGTCCCATGAAAATGCCTCAAAAGTAGTCGAATCTGTTTCTACATTGATTTTAAAATAACGGTCAGACTCATCTGAATCAGGAATCCACGCAGCATTAGGATTATCTCTCGCATGGAATGCCGATTTCTGTTCATCCCCGTCCCTATAAGTTGACTTGGCAACTACTTTAGCTGGAGATGTATACGATATAAGAGGGAAGTTTTGAGCAGCATTAAAAGTAACAGTATAGCTCCAGGCAGCCGAGCTGGAGGCAACGGGGATAGTTAAAAATGGATCAACTATCGTAACCGTTTTAGTGACACTATCATAGGTAGAAATGATTCTTGTATTACCTGTAATTCCTGTTGTTCCAGTTCCTTCGGATGTTATAGTAATCGACCCGCCCTCATAACGATTAGGAATAATAGATGCGTCAGATGCCAAATCAAAACTAGTTGTGGTTACAGTAGTACCAGTTATAGTCCCAGATTGATATCTACCAGTAGTTTGGTCATACCAAATCTCAGGAACAAAAAGATTCACGGTATCTCCAATCCCTATGTTTTTAAATGGGTCGGAGGCTGTCATGTCAAATATCCAAATGGCTGTTGTGTTTCCCGCAGGAAACGATCCCGACGTAATTCCTGTATTTCCTGAGGCTGAAGTTGATACTAAATTACCTGTAGGGTCATAAGATCGCGCCTCAAATGTGACCTCTGTTGGATATGTTTCGGATCTAATTCCTGAAGTGGGCATCGTTTTGTTAGTAGGAGGCATGAAAGACGTTAAATTAATAGACAGCCCAGAAGCTCGGGGATACGAACCATAAGTAGTGTTTATATATCCTTCAAAATTATTGTCATTTAAGGTCAAGTCATAAGTGTGGTCAAGTATATTATTCATCATTAAAACGACCCAATGATACTGCGAAGAACCATAATACTTATCGGCTATAATTTCTGCATTGTCACTATCTTGCATTTGATAATTATAAAAAATGGCTCCATCCAATAGCGACTCGGCCCGAAGTTTTACTCTCCGAAGAATGTCAATCGCCACCTTTGTTGTTCCGTCACCATCGACATCATAATCTACAGCAGGAATCATCTGAAAATATCGTTTAGGCATGGTGTTTAATATCCTTGGTCAATCCTACCCTTATGCATGATTTCGAGTTCAGTAAAGGTTAAGTTGAGATGAGTTTCTAATGGATAATTATCATAAAAGGTACTATTTATTCCAGTTCCAGTATAATTTACGCTCACTCCGGTTAATGCAGACGCAGCAATTTTATGTGTTTCATTTTCGTTAAAAAATGTAATTTTAAATACATGAGGATATCGAAAGAAAACTCCTCCAGCTCCACTAGATTCATAAGATGGAGAAGATGCCCACTTAAATAAACTTATTATTTTTTTAATTTCTTTGGCTTCTGATGCGTTTCTAGGAGCAAGTTTAAAATCAAATGTGAATGAACGAAAATCTACATTCTCAAAAAACATTTCCAAGTGAGGATTAATTGCCTGCCCTTTATTTTTAAAAGACTGATTAACAATGGCATCAGCATTGCCACCCATAGCAGCTCCGGCTAATTTAGCCAATCCTGCTTGCCCCAATACTTTTTGATTGGCTATTATAGACTGTACAGTGTCACTATTTCCCCCGGTAATATCTTTTAGAGATGTACCATCTTTAACCAGCTGGCCAGCTTGACCGAGTTCTGCCCCTTTCCAATTAAACTTGAGATTTTCTTGTCGGGTGTGGGGAGAATAAAGAGTAATTGAACCATAACGATTAGTTCGACTTTTACCAGAATGTCCACTACGAAGGTCACGACTAACACCTCCCAACGTAGGAGAATTATCCTTCAAAAATTCATTCACAGTAGATTTTGCAATATTTACGGGGGCTTGCAATTCGGTTGTGGTTTGAGCCGAAGCCTTTTCGGCTGTTTCTGATACAACTCGATCCAAAAACGCATCTCCAGGACCACCAGAAGACTTGGTCCTAATTTCATCTTGTTTCATTTGCACGCCTTCTATTGTATCAATATCAAAACGAACCCAATGATTTTCTTCGGCGGATTCGACATTTAATGGCCAGCGAAGAGATACATTTTTATACTTATTAGAATATAAAGGCCCCAACGGACCCTTGGGAGTTCCACTCGGAGTATCCGTCGCCGTCGGCTCAGCGGGAACTGTTCTAATAAAGCTAGGGGTGTTCCAACCCATATTAATTCCTTTTTCTTAATGGTTTTAGACATCACTATTTATACATAATACCATGAGTTATAAAGGCAAATGGCGACCTAAAAATCGTAACAAATACGACGGCGATCCCACCAAAATTGTATATCGTTCTTTATGGGAACGGCAATCCTTTAGATGGTGTGACAATAATTCCGACATCAAATCTTGGTCGAGCGAATCTGTAGTTGTTCCCTATAAATCAGCAACAGACGGCAAAATGCACAGATACTTTGTTGATCTAAAAATTACATTCAACAACGGGAACACAGTCTTAGTCGAAATCAAACCCAAACGTCAAACCAAACCCCCAAAAAAGAAGGCTCGTGTCACGAAAAGATACATGTCAGAAGTAATGACTTATAGCACAAACATATCAAAATGGACCTTTGCCGAAGAATATGCAAAAGATCGAGGCTGGGAATTTCAAATCTGGACAGAAGATACTCTAAAAGACCTAGGCATAAAACTACTTAACGAGGATAAATACTCATATGGCACAAATGGTTTTTCAAAAAATCCTAGAAGAAGGAACAAAAAAAGGAAATCTTCCTAGAGAATCCCGACAGGCTACCCGGTGGTTCCAGCAAAAAGCCCGTCGAACAAGGTCTACTCCTCGCCAAGTTTGGGCAGAAAAAGAACGACATAAACATTATAGCCTACGAAGACGCCTTTTAGGAAATATGTATTATTTCTTTTATGAAGCCGAGGGTAAGGATAACCTTCCTTACTGGGATGCATTTCCTCTTGTCATTCCTATAGAATTAACAAAAGACGGGTTTTTAGGTATCAACTTCCATTATTTAGATTGGAGGTTGAGAGCTATTTTTATGGACCGGTTGCTTGATTTGGTGCGAGAAACCCCCGATAGAGCAGACCGTTCGGAACAATCTCAAGAAGGCAAACTAGACTGGAGAAAGATCAACTATGATAGGCTATCTCGGTTTGCAAAGTATAAATACTTTAGACCTTGTTTAAAACAATATAAGTTTTCAAATATGAAGTCGCGTATGATTCAATTAAGTAAGGAAGAATGGGATATTGCCCTATTCTTACCATTAGAAAGATTTCAAAATTCTAGAAAAACAGAAATTTGGATGAACAGTCGTCAACAAGTAATGAGGCGGGGCAGAAAATAAATGCCATTTAACATAAACGAGTTTAGAAGCGAAATTAATAAGCAAAGAGGGCCTGCTCAACCTAATAGATTTAGGGTGCTTATTACCGGAGGAATATTAAAAAACAGCAAGGCTCAGGCTTTGTCTATGCTATGCAATCAGGCTGTTATTCCAGGTAGAGCATTAGCCACAACCGACATCAGAACACACGGTCCGATTCGCAAAGCCCCTTATAATTCAATCTATGACGACCTTCAGTTAGGAATATACTGCACAAACAAAAACCTATTTCCCCGCGATTTTTTTGAAGAATGGCAAAACTCTATTATTACCACAATGACAGGGCGAGTAAGCTACTTTGACCAATATGTTGCAGACATTCAAATCGAACAATATGATGATAACCAAAATGTAATATATACCTGCAAATTCATTGATGCCTATCCGATGATAGTTGCTCCTCTTGCTCTTGATTGGTCAAGCACAAATACATTTCATAACCTAAATATTACCTTTGCATATCGCAAATGGCACATGCAACCAATATCATCATCCCCGTTTGGAAATAACCTAGCCATCAATAGTTTATATCCAAACGTCGATATAACAGGAGCAATAGATGATTCTGGAGTCGCAGTTGTGAGTCGAGCCGATGGCCAAATTATGAGCAATGTTAAGAAACCAGGAAACTTTCTCAACAATACACTTTAACATGTAAAACAATGGAGATGATAAATTATGGCACTACCTAAAATTAATGTACCCACATTTGAAATGACAGTTCCATCAACAGAACAAAAGATTACATATCGACCCTTCTTAGTGAAAGAAGAAAAAGTGTTATTAATGGCGCTAGAAGGCAAAGACCCCAAGGAAACTGCACGGGCCCTAAAACAGGTTATCAATAATTGTTGTATTGATGATATTGATGTAAATAAATTGGCGCCATTTGACCTTGAATATTTTTTCTTGTTATTGAGAGCAAAATCTATTGGTGAAACAATTGACTTGACATATAAATGTCAGAACAAGAAAGGAAAAACAGATTGTACCAATGTGCTTGAATTTTCGGCCAATATTGATGATGTAAAGGTAATAAAAGACCCTGAACATACCAACAAAATTGATCTGACAGATACCATTGGTATTATAATGAAATACCCTGCTCTTGAAACGATTCTAGTTCAAGATTTCAATACTGAAAGTGTCGATGAGATATTAGAAGTTATTATAAATTGTATGGAATCTATCTATGATGAAAATAGCAGTTATAAAATGAAAGATACGGACACATCGGAAACAAAAGAATTTTTGGAAAGATTAACACAAATCCAATTCCTTCAAATTAGAAAATTCTTTGATACAATGCCTAAGGTGGTTTATAAAGAAACCATAACCTGTAATAAATGTAAAAAAAATAATGAAATAGAAATCGAGGGGATGCAGAATTTTTTTGGTTAGGGCTCAGCCACGAAACATTGGTTAATTACTATCGGGTTAATTTTTCATTGATGCAACATCACAAATACAGCCTGACTGAGCTAGAAGAAATGATACCCTGGGAAAGAGACATTTACGTTACATTATTATTGGAATGGATTATAGAAGAAAACGAACGAATAGAAAAACAGAATAAGAAGAGTAGATAAATGGCGATACCAACACCAAGCAGTACTACGGCAGCAGGATCAGGATTCATTAAAGAAACAATGGCTCCTGCAATAGCGCCTATAAAAGCTGCTGGTTCTGCTCTAGGAAATCCACTACAAACACTAAATGCTCCTCCGGTGGTAATGGCTGCCGCGGCCGCTATGGGAACTATGTTTGGTGCCGATACTGACAAACCAGACAAAAAACTTAAAAAAGCTGGTGCCGACCTGACCGAATCTTCTGATGCATTAGATATATCGGCCGAAAGTTTGGGTAAAGACCTTTCTGAATCTTCTGATGAATTAGATAAATCGGCCGAAGGTTTAGCTGCGTTGGGTAGTATGCTTGGCCTTGAAAATATAGAAATTGTTTTACGAGATATTCGTGATTCTATTTTTGCTGTAGAAAGAGCCGTAGAAAAAACCCAAGAGTGGTTAGGTAAAATATTTAAACAAACCAGGGAAGGGGTTGATGGAAAGAAGATAGGCGGCGCCCCTGGTGAACGAGGTGCACCACAAGGACAGATGAAAATCGACAATAAATTTGCAGGCTTTAGAAAAGCCCGCGAAAAGGTAGACCCTACCGCTAAACTAAGAGCAATTGAAGAAAAACGAGAAGCAGCCCGCGACGACAAAAAAAAGGCAAAGCCTACTGGCAAAAGCCCATTAGCAAAAGGCCTTATGAAGATACCGGGAGCTGAAAGTCTTATGACCACACTCGCTGGCATCAGCATAGTCATAAGCAAAATATCAGGATTCTTTGTAGCGTTGTGGACCGGCATTAAAGCGATTGGAAGATTTACTAAAAAATTCGGTGGACAATTATTAAAAATTGTAAAATTTATAAAAGTAATTCCTGGGATTGGATGGATTATTCTCGCAATAGAAGCTCTTTATCTTGCCATAACAGGCTTTATCGAAGGATGGAAAGCAGACGGATTCATGGGCGCCATGAAGGGCGCATTGACCAACATGATTGATGGTATAATTGACTGGCCATTGAATTTTGTTAAAGACGTATTTTCGTGGGTATTAGACCTGTTTGGTAATGAGGATGCCTCGGCATGGTTAGATTCATGGGAATTTGACTTCTCGGGCTGGATTGGTGAAATATTTGATAAAATTGGTGCCACGCTTCTGTGGCCATTCGAGGCTGTCGGTGACTTTATTGACGGATTCAAAGAGGATGGTCTGATGGGCGGTGTGTTTAGTATGATAGAAGGATTGTGGGATAATTTAATAGACACACCCCTAAATCTTATTAAGGATTTAATTTCAGGAATATTAGGCCTGTTTGGTAATGAGGATGCCTCGGCATGGTTAGATTCGTGGGAATTTGATCTTTCTGGAATGCTAGGATCTATTTTTGATTGGATGCTCGATATTCCTGATAAAATTAAAGCGTGGGCTGGGGGTGCTATAAGTGCCCTTGGAGTCCCAGATTGGTTAAATCCATTTGTGGGCGGCGATGAGCCGACGGAGGCTAAGGCCGAGAAAGAAAAAGATGCCAAGTATGAACATATGAAACAAAGGTCGGTTCCCAAGGGCACATCTGATAATGAATATACTGATGACGAAACCGGGTTGACTTTTATAGACTCTGATGATTATGATATGGCTATGGAGGGATGGGAACTAAAGCAAAAGGATGCACAAATTGAAGCGAAGGGAGGAACAACAGGAACATTTGAACAAGACAAACTCGTATCTGTGGATGGAAAGGCTGTGCCCGAATTGTCTGAACTGGACCAGGCCCTTATTGATGGAGACGACGAAAAGGCAATAGAATTGAACCCCAGATTGAAAAAGCGAAGCATACGAAGTGCCGCGCGGCGTAAGGCAACCATGAAGGACAAAATTGGTGCCTCATCAGAAAAAACAGTGGCGCAGCCGGCGAGCGCGCCGGCAGATGTTGGCCCTGAAACCTTAAAATACATTCAAAAGGTATATGGTCAACCTAAAATAACAAAAACAGACCTTGATAAAATGATTAAATTGGGAATGGTTACTATTAGTCCAAACGGCAGCATCAAATCAAGAATGACTAAAATTCGTGGTGGGGCTTATTTACTATCTTCAAAAACAGCGGCCAAATTTAGTTCTAAATGGTCCGGCATAGATGTCTTAATGGGCCCAGCGACAAAATGGTTAAATCAAAATGCAGACTTTGTTTACACCGGCGCCGGAAGTGCATATATCCAAGGTGCAGCAGATCCAGACGATTTAGACTTCTCCGGAGAGCCCGAACAAAAACCCAAAGATACACAAAAACAAAAACCAATTCCTGTAAAGAAGGCAGAAGCCTCCGGATTGACTGGTGCCGCAACCGATGACAAGAGTTGGTTTAAATCAGGTTCGGATTGGATCAAATCATTAATTGGCGGGCCGAAGGAAAAGGGGATCGACGATGTTGATGCCGGCGGCGAAGAGCTGACCAAGTTTCAATTAAATAAAAAGGAGAAGAATAAAAGACTACGCGCAATTCCTGGCATGGATAAAATGACTGAATTGGAACAAGCCCTTCTTATAAATGACCGCGACAAAATTACAGAATTGAGTCCCGAGTTGGATATAAACCCGGCCGAGTTGTCGAAGAAAAGGCGAATAGCAGAAATAAAGTTCCGGACAATCACCGGAGGAGGTATCGCCACGGCGAAGGGGAATGTTGCCCGGGATATGCACGCCGAAAAAGAAATGACGGATTTAACACCCCAAAAACAACCTCCAATAAATGCAACACTAAAAGAAGGGGCACTTCAGTCCTCAGAAAGAACTGCCGCAGCAGGAAGCGGAGTAGGAACTATCATTGCTCCTAGCAATGTAACAAACACATCCGTATCTCAATCATCGGGGCAAACTGTAGTTTCTGCTCCGGTCTCTGCCACCAGAGGTGATGGTTCCCTTGAAGGCCAGGCCTTACAGCCTGCTTGAAATTAAGACAAAAAAATGAGAGGGAGAGTTTCAACA
>DUBF01000184.1 GCA_012960465.1 Rhodospirillales bacterium
ACAGAGAAACTAATCAATAAGTTTAGAGCAAAAGCAAGTAAAGCTTCGTTTGCGCAGTCACTGATTAAGAAGTTGGATAAAATGGATAAAATTGAAATAGGAAAAAACACCATACGAAAAACAAATCACATATATTTTTTATGTACAGTTAAATTAGATTATTAATTAAGTCATTTTGGGGATTTTCCTGGATTATTAATATTTTCTGCCATCAAGTTTGTTATCGTTGTTGCGATGTTTATGCATCTGAAATTTGATTCAATCCGCTTCACTCAGATATTTACATTTGGGTTTGTGCTGGCAGCTAGTTTACTTACTGCAGTTGTTGTTTTATTTGGGGTTGACGCATCTGATGCTATTGGTGGTGGATTTATCGGTGATCCAATTGAGCATCACGACTGATTCAGTCGGTCCAAACCTTTTCATATATGGGAATATTCTATAAGTCGATGTGAGGCTTATGATTTCAGTCACAGTTGTTCGGTCAATTTTTTCACTTCCCAGTCATGCGGGTGTCACTCATGACTCTTTTGATCCTTGGTTTTCTCATTGGAATGTCGACGCAGAAATTTTGATCCCGTTTATCCTTCTTTCGTTTCTTTATTTACGAGGTTTACGAGGTTGGACTGATCGAACCCGTGAACATCCAATGTGGAAAACAGTATGTTACTTCGCCGGGTGGGTTGTAGTGCTTCTAGCGGTGGCATCGCCAATTGATTTTTTGGCAGAACGCCATTTTTTTGTTCATATGATTCAACATGAATTGTTGATTATGGTTGGAATGCCACTTACTCTGCTTGGTGCTCCTGTAACTCCGGTTGGCAGAGGTTTACCCGTGCGCATACGTAAAATCTTAATATCACCCGTATTTCGGTCAAGAATATTCCGTACTCTACGAAATGTTGCTTTAGCCCCAATAGCCGCAGGAATTGCGGTCAATGCTGTCGTAATTATTTGGCATGTGCCAGATTTATACAATCAGGTTTTGTTTAACGGTTTTATTCATCGGTTTCAACACGTTACTTTTCTGATAGTCGCTTGGCTTTTTTGGTGGAACATTATTGACCCCAAACCTTTGAGTGCTCGTATGAGCATGCCTCTTCGTGCAATATTTATATTTTTAACGGGAATTCCAAAACATGTTGTTGGTGCATTTCTCGTTTTTTCGACCACTTTTTTCTATACCGGTTACCTTGAATTCCAGCCTGTTTTTAATAGTGTAGATAGAGCAACTGATCAGGTGCTGGGTGGGATGATTATGTGGGTAGGGGCATTAAGTATTCATTTGAGTGCTATGGGCATTGTGTTTTTTATTTGGATGCAAAGACAGCGAAAAGAGCAAGAAGAGTACCTTAGAGAACTTCGTAAATCTCATTGACGCCACCCGTTGAGCTACTTAGCATATAGGCTACCTGATTTGTTTGCGTATTTAATACGCAAAGTAGATTGGGAATAATAGATTCAGGGGACTATATGTCGTCACTTCGAATTTCTCTCGCTCAGATAAATACTACCGTCGGTGATTTTTCAGGGAACTCTAATCTGATTCTTGAAATGGCGAACGAAGCCGCAAGTCTCGGTGCTGATCTAGTTGCATTCCCTGAACTGGCAATCTGTGGATATCCGCCGGAAGATCTGCTTCTTCGGTCTTCTTTTATTGAAGAATCTCGTATTGCATTAAATAAGTTAGCCGAGCAAGCTGAGGCACTCCCTCCTCTCATAGTAGGATCTCTTGATTTCGATCAACATTTATATAACAGCGCATCGGTTTTACATGAAGGTCGAGTGATTGCTGATTACCACAAGCAAAAGCTTCCAAACTACGGTGTGTTTGATGAGCAGCGCTACTTTCAGGCGGGTAGCTCAGCCTTGATATGCACGGTCAAAGGTGTGGATATTGGCGTGAATATTTGTGAAGATATTTGGTACCCAGATGGGCCAATATCCGATGCCGCATTAGCTGGGGCGCAACTGATAGTAAATATTAACGCGTCGCCATTTGCGAAAAATCGTTCATTGGATCGGGAACGAATGATATCAACTCGAGCAGCAGATCACACGGTGGCTATCGCGTATGTGAATCAAGTAGGTGGGCAAGATGAGCTGGTATTTGACGGTAATTCATTTATTTCTATGG
>DUBF01000185.1 GCA_012960465.1 Rhodospirillales bacterium
TGAATGCATAATGATAAACAGTATCGAAACGAAAAAGTGTTGGAAAAGCCCTCCAATCTGCAGCAGTAATTTGATCTCCAGCCAAATACCTTTGATTACTCAAAATCTCTTCCATTTTATCGAAAGTATCAAACAAACCGTCATAAGCTTCTTCGTATACCTGTTGAGAAGTTGAAAAACCCGCCTTGTAAACGCCATTATTTACATTGTGATATACCATCTCGTTAATAGCATCTATCTCCCCAGCAAGATCCCGAGGAAAATAGTCATACGTTCCGTTTCCAATTTTATTGAATTCGGAATTAAACATTTTAATAATTTCAGATGACTCGTTATTCACGATAGTACATTTTTTTGCATCCCATAAAGTTGGCACCGTTACTCTCCCCGTATAATTTTTGTTGGCTAGAGTATAAACTTCATGAAGATATTTTATTGCAATATCAGTACCGGGAACGACGTGTTTTCCTTTTGGGTCAACCGCATATCCTTGATCGCCAGAAACGACCAAAAATAGTCCAATGTGATTTAGCAAACCCTTTAAGTGACGAAAAATTATGGCTCGGTGAGCCCATGGGCAGGTTTTTGAGCCATAAATATAGTAGCGTCCTTCTTCAGCCTTAAACCCTGAAGAACCATCTTCTGATATTGAATCGCGAAAACTTGTCGGCAAATGATCAAATTTACTTTCACTACCCCGACTATTACCATCGTCATCAGTCCATTGACCATCAAAAAGCATACCCATTCTTTGTTAACCTTTATAAAAAAAATATATTTTTACAGAAATATGACAACTCGGATTAGTACCCCGTCCTTTTACCATTAACCATCTTTAAACATTTGGATTCTGAAAAGCGTAAGCTGTTTGATAAGATTCGCGTGATTGTATACGTTCCCACCATTCACCACTTTTTGGCCTCTTGTCCCAATCGACAAGTGTTTCCATACCATTAGCTTCAAAACGTTCAATAAATGGTGCAATGGCAATATCGGCCAATGAGAAACTGTCACCAGCTAGCCAATCACTTTCACCAAGTTTATTTTCGATTTTATCCATAACTTCTCCAAGGCGTTGGTTAGCAAAATTTTCCTCCTCCTCTGAAACACCTCTTTCCAAGCGCCTCAACATAGATGCCCGTTTATCAGCGCTGGGAGACCTCACCAAAATTTTACGCTGCTCTTCTTTACTAAACAATTTATTCATCCGCGGCACGTGGCGTTTATTATAGGAGACCACGTTGACGTTTTTATGAACTTGCAATTCTGCTGTATCCAGCCAAAGACGCATCAAAGCCCGCTGATAAGTATCCTCTGGTTTAAGCCCGATTTCCGGAAAAGTATCGTCAAGGTATTCAATAATAATATTAGATTCAATTATAACGTTGCCATCATGGACTAACGTTGGCACAACACCATTAGGATTAAGTTTCACATAGTCAGGTTCTAAATTCTCCAGTTTGGTCACGATATCAATATGGTGACTTTCCCATTCGATACCTTTTTCTGCCAAGGTAATCCGCACCTTTCGAGAACAGGTTGAACTCCAGAAATGATACAGGGTCAGCATAACTTTGCCTTCTTCTTTTTAGTCGTGAGTAATACCGAATTCCCGGTCGTTAAAATAACGCGAATATACGCCAGGTCATCCATCCGCCAGATGAACGCTTCAACCCCGATTATATCCACGTTATTCCCCAGTTCCCTTGTTCTTATAACATTTTAAGACTTAGATTTTGATGGTACAAGACACACGTGTTATTTTGCCTTGTGCCAATCTTTTGAATTGTTAGATTCATAAATAGAACATATTAAAGAAAACGACAAATCATTGGGGAGAATATACAATGCCCGATCTTTTAAACTTGGACCGCACAAACGACATAACGACTATTACTATCAACAGCGCTGACAATGGTAATCGTGTAAGTGATGAAATGGCCGTCGAGCTCACAAATATGCTGAACGCTGCACAATCTAACTCACATTTCATTGTTTTTAAAAGTGCTGGTGATGAATTCTGTATGGGTCGTGCGGTAATGGGGGAGAAACTCGGCAAGCTTCCCGAAGCACTTGAGATGCGTGAAAAGTTTGACGTTATATTCGATCTTTATGATGCCTTTCGGAATTCAGAAGTTCCCATTTTAGGTATTGTCCAAGGAGGAGCCCACGGTTTTGGTGCAGCTCTTGCAGCGTTAACTGATATTACGATTTGTAGCGATAAAGCTAAATTTTCACTTCCGGAAACATCTCACAACATTATGCCAACCATGGCAATGTCTGCCCTAATGGGTCGCGTTGGCAGAAAAGCACTTATGTATATGACCTTTACGTGTGACGAAATCGATGCACAAACAGCTCTTAGTTTTGGATTGGTTAGTCAAGTCGTTAAGCATTCAAGCCTTAAAGCAACCGAAGAGGCTATAATTCCTAAATTAATCAGAATTCCCAGGTCAGCGATCAAGGCTGTAAAAGAATTTTCGACTGAAGGCGAGGAATTGAATACTAAATCTGCTAAAGCCTACGCCCGGAACCTTCATGCAACGATCAATAGCTCAGAATCTTTACGCAAATAATTGCCTCTTATCGTTCTCCTATTAAAATAAATAGGGGTTTAGAAACTCTAACCTTTAAAGTAACGTGTTTTTTTATTGGCATATTTTTTTTACTTATGAGTAGAACATGTACCAAGCTAGCAACTCTGGTTTAATCTCGACCTCCTCGCGTGATCTCAATGCGTTTAAAATGGTTAAACCCAAAACTATTGCAGATGCTGTTTCTTACTTAAATGACTTTGATAGTGTTCCAGTCGCCTATGCTGGTGGCGTTGATCTGGCTACAGCATATAGGGAAAACAAACAAATTGGGACACTAGTCTGGCTAAAAGAAATAGATGAAATATCTGATATCACCGTAAGCGACGACAACCTGCGTATTGGAGCCCTTGTCACTCATGGTCAAGGTAGCGCCAATGAAAAGTTAGCGTGCGTAAGGGGTTTACAAGAATCATGGGGGAAAATCGCAAATGTCCGGATTCGGTTTTCCGCTACCATTGGCGGAAATTTAATGGCACTTCGCACCAGCTATGAAATGCCTATTTTATTAAGCGCATTAAAAGCGAGGATAAACTTCGCTAACAAAGATGGATTATTTACTTTGGCAGCAGATGAAATGTCGCAAACACCAAGGCTCACTGGAGCATTATTAACTTCCGTAGATATACCGTTAAAAGGTAAACCTCAAATAGATTATGAGCGTTCGATGCGCCCTCTCTATACACAGGCCGCCGTTAAATTTCAGGACGGCGATAACAGTTTAATACGTATAGCAATAGCAACAGAACATTTGCCTCCATACATTTTTGAAATTCCGGAAAGGCTGGAGGATTTCGATCAGATCTTTGAGAGCTTGCCACCGGATTACGCTGACTTGAGATTGGACAACAACTATATTCGATATCTAATACCTGTAATTTTAAAACGTCAAATTAAACGCTTGGCTAAGGGTCAATGAAAAATACTACAACCCTCTCCTTCATCCTTAATAGCAAAGAATATGAATCAATCGAAGTACCTACATGCGTGACCTTGGGGGACTTACTTCGTGAAGAATTTGGCTTACGTGGAACTAACCTTTCTTGCAATCAAGGTGTCTGCGGCTCCTGTACTGTGATAATTGATGGCAATCCAATTGCAGCTTGCCATACCTTCGCATTTGAAATAGACGGTAAAAATATTCGAACAATTGAGGGTTTAGAGTGTGCCGACGGTTCTCTTGATCCGGTCCAAGAATCTTTTGCTGAATTGAGTGCTTTTCAGTGTGGTTACTGTACACCTGGGATGATTATGCTGTCTCGTGCCTTACTGGACCAAAACCCAAATCCCTCAGAAGAACTAATCAAAGAATGGATAAGTTCTAATATTTGTCGTTGTACGGGTTATGCAATGATTATTGAAGCCGTCCAATTAGCAGCCAAAAAAATAAAAGAATCTGAAGCATGACCAAACTTGAGACCTTAAATATTTTAACGAGTGATACTCGCAGACGAGACGCTTATGACAAAGTTACAGGCCGAGCGAATTATACAACGGATGTCACCTTACCAAACATGTTGCACGCCAAAGTCCTTCGAAGCCCAATGGGACACGCTCGTATAATAAAAATTGATAGTTCATCTGCGCGAAAAATAATGGGTGTACATGCTGTACTGACTCGGGAAGATATTAAAAAATATTCTGAATCTGAATTGATGCCGGTGTATGGTTATTTTATTAAAGATCAACCAATCGTTGCAATGGATAAAGTCCTCTATAAGGGGGATATTGTTGCCGCGGTCGCGGCTGAAAGCGAGCGTATAGCAAATAAAGCCCTGGCGACTATCAGGGTCGACTACGAACCATTGCCGGCAGTAACAACAATTAACGACGCACTCGCTAGTAATGCTCCCGAACTCTTTGAAGAACCGCCAGTCGGAATTGTGCCAGCCTATGGCGAAGGAGCCTCTGGAAAATTACGCAGTAAAAAAAATATCTGCTATACTTTCAATTATGAGACGGGCTCAGCGAATGCATTTAATAAATGTGATCATGTTTTTGAAGACGAGTTCAAGTTTTCACGAATGCATCATCTACATCTTGAACCTTTTATCACCGTTGCATCATGGTCTGATGATAATAAAATCGATATATGGACCGCTTGCCAAAACCCGTTTCCGTTAAGAAAAGAAATTTCACGTATTTTTAAAAAACCTGAGAACGACATCTCGGTAAAAGTTAGCTATATAGGCGGAGGTTTTGGAGCTAAAAATAATTGTAAAACCGAACCAATTGCGGTCATGTTGTCCCGTATAGCTCGACAGCCGGTACGTTTTTGTCTAACCGCCGAAGAAGGCTTCTATACGAATACCCAGCACGCCGCTATTTTAAAAATCAAAACCGGTGTTATGAACGATGGTAGTTTAGTGGCACGAGAAAGTGAAATTCTTTTAGACTCTGGTGCTTATTCTGATGGCAGCCCACTCGTCGCAGAGAAAGCTGGTTATCGTATCCCCGGCCCCTATCATTACGAACATCTTAAAACAACCTGTCACTGCGTTATGACAAATACTGCTCCTGCGGGTCCATTTCGAGGCTTTGGCGGTACACAAACAACCTGGGCCTGCGAGTCACAAATTGATATGATAGCTGAACGCCTTGGTATAAGTCCTTATCAGATGCGCATGAATAATTTGCTGGATAAAGGCCAAGCATTCGTCCCGGGTGAAAGTGGCATGGATAGTGATATTAAACTAGGTCTAGATCTAGTAGCTAAAGAAATTAATTATAAAAATCCTCCAAAAGAGCCCAATCGAGGCATAGGCTTATCAATCGGATTTAAAGATGGTGGTGGCGTAAATAAGCCTGCAACAGCGCGAATTAAAGCCTCAACCAATGGAGATATATTTCTACAATGCGGGACTATTGAAATGGGTCAGGGTGCCCAGACGGCCTTACCAAATATCGTAGCCGAAATAATGAACACCCCCACCGAACGTGTACGTTTAATGCCGATTGACACTAACCACACACCATTCGACCAAGGAACAAATGCAAGCTCAAGTATCGCTGTAATGGGTCAAGCTGTTGAAAGGGCGGCGCTTGATCTAAAGTCCAAGATACTCAACTTTTCTGCTGAACAATTAAATTGCAAGACGGAAGAAATAAAACTTGATAACTGGACTATTCGTAAAGGTAATGAAACTATCCCCATAATACCAATGATCATGGGTTTTTATGGGGGTACTGGTTTTGAATTTTCGGGTGAAGGTTTTCATAAATCACCTAATTCCCATTTAGCACCGCTGGAGGCACCGTGTGTTTTTTGGGAATACGGCTGGGGTGCAGCAGACGTAACTGTAGACATTGAAACCGGTCAAATTATTGTAAATAAGCTTGTTGTTAGTGGTGATGCAGGTAAAGCAATCAACCTCAACGTTTGTCGCGGACAAGATGAAGGCGCAGCCATAATGGGACTTGGACAGAGTTTATTTGAAACAATGATCTATGATAACGCAGATCTAATTAATGGCGATCCCCTATCTTACAGGGTTCCTATGGCTCGAGACTTGCCTGCCAGTTTTATTTCTCTAACCCAGGAGCAGGGCTACGGACCTGGGCCATTTGGATCGAAGGGGATGGGTGAAGGCGGCATTCTTCCAGTAGCTTCAGCAATCGCTAACGCAGTTTATAATGCTGTGGGCGTCCGACTTACTGAACTCCCTATGTCTCCAGACCGGGTAAATAAAGCTCTATTAGAGAAACAATATAATTATTGCAAACAGGATACCTCAAGGGATTAAATTATGAATACTATCTAAAGCCTGAATATTCTTTTTGCATTTTCCTCGGCAATTTTTTTTGCAAGACCTTTTGGTAAATTATTCAGAAAATTAGGCGTCCTAATTGGTACTTTGTTACTTTGCTTATGTATTCCTCTAGCACTAGGTTTTATGTCAGTGCCTATCATAAAACGATTGGGGAAATCTTTGAATAAAGAGAGCCATTCACTTCTTATTTTTTGCCCCCCATTTGCTACTGGCGAAACGCTCTTCACGCCTGATTTATTTAGCTTAATAGACATATACAAATTAGAATGTGACAACAATAATTCCCGCATCAGGTCAGGTTTGCGAGTACCTAAATTACCCCAACCACAGTGCGACCAAATTATTTTTGTTTTTAGGTTATGAGATAACAGTGTCTTTAAACCTCGTAAATTAGCGTTAAGTTTATCTGGATTTGGGCTAAATTTTAATTTCTCTGGTATTACCATTTCTTCAGGCACCGCCTCCATATGAAGATCAATCGGAACATCAAAGTTTGCCGCAATATCGGCAAGGCGCAAAAATAAAGGGTGATCAACAGGAACGGACACATATGGATGCCCAGGCCTCCTGGAAACGTGCTCTGCAGTCATTTCTCCAAATCCAATTGCCCCCATGGAAATGATTTCCTTAGCCCGCTTTTCAAATTCCTTCACAAGAGCCGCACCTATAAAGCCATTTGAATAAGCTTTCATAATCATTGGCATGAGTGTCCCACCGCCACCAAGGATTTTAAATTTACCGTCGTTTTCATTAACAAGATCAATATAATCTTCAATTTTGTCACCTAATTCTTGGTCAAACGTCTGA
Source organism: Rhodospirillales bacterium (assembly GCA_012960465.1). Lineage (GTDB taxonomy): Bacteria > Pseudomonadota > Alphaproteobacteria > Rhodospirillales > UBA2165 > TMED23. Next base: position 7,172 of record DUBF01000185.1, read on the forward strand.
GGAGGTGGCATAATAATCATCTGCTTAATGTTGATTTTTTTCATCAAAAAGAGGGCCTTTGCCAGTGCACCGCTATAGTCAGCTCCGATTAGGTGAGCATGGACATCTATAAATGGCATGAAATGTTCTAATGGTTGGATTATTTTTTTTTGAATAGATTTAGCACAAACCTTATACGCTCTTTTTGCTTTTTTACGCATTTGCTTTTTCTCAGGACGCCCTCCCAACAGTTTTTTCAATGAGTCTTCATCCAGACTATTTAAGAGGCAACTCCTTATATCGTCTGACGGTGCAGCAAACACGTCCCATTCAAATGCGCCAACGGGGCGAGTAAAACTAATAAGAAAAAAACTAAACGTTAATATAAAATACTTTTTCATCTTTCCGTTATTGTAGACGCCCAGTCCAATAATTTAGATCTATGTTTACGCTAAATTGAACCCATATACATTGCGAATAATCCAAACACTATTTACGCTCATGTATGGGGCTAAAAGCATATTCCGGTGTTACTTTCACCTCCAGTACTAAGGAAGCTCCATGTCTAACTTTTTCAATTGAGCTTTTAATTACTGCAATAAGTTCTGCACGATTATCAACGGGGCCCTCGGCAGACATCCCTTGAGCTTCAGATATAGCACAAATATCAACCTCGGGATCATCTATTCGTTGCCCAACCCACCTATTTTCGATTGGCCGCCCACGTTTCTTTGCAACAGCTTCTTGATGCATCTCATCATTAAAGTAAGAGTTGTTATTAGCAACAATGATTAAAATAGGGATGCGCTCATGTGCTGCCGCCCAAAGAGCTGTGGCACCCATTAAAAAATCACCATCCCCTAAAACGGCTAATGGCAAATATTTTGATTGTCGGTCTCTTAACGCCAGAGCAGAGCCAATAGCATTACCTGTTCCAGCACCCAGCCCTCCGCCACCGGCATTACCTAAATATGCCAATGGATGAGTATAATAGGCTTCATCATTAGGCCAACCAATCGTATGACTAATCAGTGAAATTTGATCTTCTTGCATTACAGAACGAACAGCTTGGGCTAGATCCCGAATACCGATAGGCCCCGGCTCCCGGAGTACTACTGCAACAGGCTGTAAAACCTCATAGGTTTTGACTTTTTCGGCTTTTTCTACCAATGGTAGCAATTGATCAATAAAGGCCTCAGGTGTAGTCGGGACATGAAGATCAACCGGGGCTAATTGCCCGTGATCTTTGCTCCAACCATTATGTAATTGAAAATCCATTGAACAATTAATAATTTTAGGCTTTACGATTTTTCCATCCCAAGCATGGTTTAAAGTCCCTCCAAGATCAAACCAATCCAGGCTCAGAACAACTTCCGCTGCTTCATGAGCGTCACGTACCGGCCCACCTACGAAAAATCCAGCAATATTTGGAATATGTAATGGATGATTAGTTGGAAATCCAACTTCCTGCCAAGAGTTATTAACAACCTTTGCGCCGACCGCTTCTGCTAATCTAATGCGCTTATTCCAGGCTTCTTCGTTACGTAACATCCTTCCCGCTAAAATGAGTGGATTATCAGCACCCAACAACATCTTAGCGGCTTCTTCAACAACACCAACTGGAGCATTTGGTGGACTTGGTGAATGGTACCTTCCAATATCATTAAATTCAGGCCAATCACTAATCTGCATTTCCTGAACAGCCGCATCCAAACAAATATAAACTGGTCCATAAGGGGCTGTACAAGCTATTTGCTTTCCTTTACGGATTGCTTCAACAACGCCTTCTGGTGAACCCGGCTGATCATCCCATTTAATATAATCACGTATCAACCCACCTTGATCAGCGGCCGTATGTATCCAATCTATATGTGGACGCCGAATTGCTGAATTGACGGGCCCAGTCGCGCCTATAATCACCATTGGCACGCGATCGCACCAAGCATTAAAAATGCCCATACTTGCATGCATGAGGCCTACATTACTGTGCAGAATACAGATAAGTGGCTCGTTTACTGCCTTAGCATAACCTTGGGCTATAGCTATTGCATGTTCCTCATGGAGATTGAGTAACATCTTTGGATTTTCATTGCCTAAGAAATTTACAATACTGTCATGCAATCCGCGATAACTTGCACCAGGGTTTAGGCACGCGTACGGAATACCAGTCTCTCGTAGAGCCGTGGCAATCACATCACTGCCCCACATCGTCTTGTTAGATTTACTCGCTAAGTCTTCAGTCATGGCACCCCCACATTTAATTTATTATCATTTTGGAGTTTTATAATGATACCGCATCGACTTATCTAGCTGGTTTAGCGAAAAATACTATGGATTACTGTATCCCCAGTTTTTATTCCTAATCTAGAGACAGTTCCGCTGTTAAGTTCGAGCACCGCCCTTGCACGCCCATTTGAGGATATAATTGACGCTGAATGCGGAATTGTGCGCTCAACTATATTTATTATCTTACCTTTTGGACCTATAAATATCATATCTAATGGGATATATGTATTTTTCATCCACATTTGTATATGACGCAAAGCTCCATAATCAAATAACATACCTGCATTTGCAGCCATTGAGCGCCTATACATAAGACCCTGAGATTGTTGCTGATCACTCACCGCCACCTCAACTTCAAAATTATTTTGACCCGTTGAAGTGATTACACTTAATTTTGACTTATCAAACGTCACTACACCTTGCGAAAAGGCCGAAATAGAAAAGCCAGCAAAGCCCAGCATTAAAATGAAAATGCGGCTTGATATATTTATACTTTGGTGATCCATAGAGTTAAATTACACCGACAACACTCTTGTGCCAATGCCATATTTTGGTATATACAACTCAATATTACATACACCGCTGGGGGGAGCCAATAAATGGCTGAGAGGTCTCACCTTTGAGACGACTCCAGAACCTGAACCGGTTAAAACCGGCGTAGGAACAAGTGAGTTATAAAATTGAAGCCAGACCAAAATTTTTCAATCTCAATAAAGGCTGATCGGTTAGCCTTTGGGGCGGTTTTTCTCTTTGAACATTTAGATTTTACTCTTAAAAAAAATGAATGGACCTGTCTGCTGGGCCCAAGCGGTGTCGGCAAGACAACATTATTACGTATTGTTGCCGATCTAGTCCCCAACATTAAAAACGTGATAGCTAAATGCTCTGATAACAAACCGCTTAACGGACGCACTTCATATATGGCTCAAGACGATTTACTTTTACCATGGCTAAGTGTCTTAGATAATGTCTTGCTCGGTTATAAACTTCGATCAAAGCAGGGCGATAGATCCAAGGCTTTAAATCTTTTACAAATGGTAGGGTTGTCCAGCAATATTGATGATTTACCAGACAAATTATCTGGTGGTATGCGGCAACGTGTCGCACTCGTCCGTACAATAATGGAAAACCGTCCAGTTGTTTTAATGGATGAACCGTTTTCGAGCCTAGATGCTATCACAAGAGTTCGAATGCAGGATATCGCCGCAGATCTTCTTGGAGATCGAACCGTTTTACTAATAACTCACGATCCGATGGAAGCGCTCCGACTGGGAGATCGCATTCACATACTTTCAGGCCGTCCAGTTAAATTCATAACTCCCATAATACCCGAAGGAACAAGACCCCGATCAATCACTGATACACAACTCCTCAAAGAACAAGCAAGTCTGCTAACGCGACTTTCGAACGCATCTACATTGGACCTGGGATGAATATTTTAAAACCGGCGTTTGTACTCGTGACACTTGTAATAATTTGGCAATTAATCATTATTTTAAGCGACGTGCCACCATATATACTGCCGCCACCGTTTTCGGTAATTGAAGCTGCTGTGGCCCACGCTGATATTATTTTAGTTCATGCAACCATCACGTTCATCGAGATGGTGGTAGGTTTAGTCATTGGAACGTTATTAGGGCCGTCCAGCGCCCTAGTCTTAAGTTACTATCGGCCTGCTCGGCAATGGCTCATGCCGATCCTCGTTATTAGTCAAGCCATTCCGGTTTTTGCACTTGCACCAATTTTAGTCTTGTGGCTCGGCTACGGAATGATTTCAAAAATAGCAATGGCGGTTCTCATAATTTACTTTCCGGTGACAGCTGCTTTTTTTGATGGTTTGAAAAACACAAACCTGGGTTATCTAGACCTTGCCCACACAATGGGCGCTTCAAAAAGCTCAACCCTCGCACATATCAGGGTCCCTGCTGCCCTGCCTGCATTTGCTTCTGGACTCAGGGTTGCGACAGCCATGGCCCCAATCGGCGCCATCGTAGGCGAGTGGGTTGGATCCAGTGAAGGGCTTGGATATTTAATGCTTCACGCAAATGGGCGCATGCAAATAGACGTTATGTTCGCTGCTCTCCTCATTCTCGCGCTAATGGCTATTATTCTTTATTACACGGTAGATGCAGGTTTGAGACGACTGCTTTTTTGGTCTCCAGAAACAAAATTAAATCAACTTTAGGAAAAACAATGTTGAGAAAAGCATTAAAAGATATTTCAATTTATGCTGGAACAATTCTAACTATTTTGAGTTTTAATATTACACCCGCTATTGCAACAGAAAAATTTACCGTACTTCTTGATTGGTTTGTTAATCCCGATCACGCACCACTGATTATTGCTAAAGAAAAAAGGTTCTTTAACGCCGCGGGACTAGATGTAAAACTAGTTGCACCGTCTGATCCAAGTATGCCACCCAAATTAGTCGCTGCAGGCAAAGCTGATCTGGCAGTATCTTATCAACCCCAACTGCATGTACAGGTCGACCGAGGGTTGCCGCTTGTTCGTATAGCTACCCTAGTCAGCACTCCTCTTAATTCGCTGGTTGTTCTGAAGGATGGACCTATTAAATCAATAAAGGATCTCAAAAATAAAAAAGTTGGGTTTTCTGTTGGAGGTTTTGAAGATGCATTACTATCCGTAATGCTCAGTAAACACGGGCTCTCCCTTAAAGATGTAACCTTAATTAACGTAAACTTCTCGTTATCCCCCTCAATTGTTTCAGGTAAAGTTGATGCTGTTATTGGAGCTTTTCGTAATTTTGAACTCAATCAAATGGATATAGTAAAAAAACCAGGTCGGGCCTTTTATCCGGAGGAAGAGGGTGTTCCCCCATATGACGAATTAATATTGGTTGCTCATAATAATAGAATTAAAGACAAACGTCTCCGCAAATTTGTTAATGCAATTGAATTCGCTGTCCAATTTTTGATTAATCATCCTAAGGAAAGCTGGGATATTTTTATCAAAGCACATAAAAAACTAAACGATGAACTTAATAAAAGAGCGTGGCGGGATACTATTCCGCGTTTTGCACTCAGACCCGCAGCATTAGATCGAGCGCGTTACCAGCGTTTTGCTAAATTCTTAAAAAAACAAGGGTT
>DUBF01000186.1 GCA_012960465.1 Rhodospirillales bacterium
TAGTCCAGAGCTTGCTGTCCGCCGCTCGCCAGGACCGTCTCATAACCATTGTCTCGAAACCACTTTGCGATCTGTTTGAACGTCCAACCCTTCTCACGAAACTTCATAATCGTATCGTAAAGGAACTCTTGATATTCAGAATAGACAGAGGGAAGTGAGAGTCTCGATGATCTCAGGGTTGCAGTGAAACAGAGGTAATAATCAACGTCTGGAACCCATGCGTTGGAAACTACTCCACGGTGACTGACTTTGCCAAATTGCGTGGCTGATCAACGTCAGTACCTTTCGCAACAGCTGTATGGTAAGCTAGTAATTGCACAGGAATGGCGTGGAGGATTGGAGCAACAAACGGGTCTACTTCAGGTAGTATAATTGTGTGAGCAGCTAACTGTCCTAACTTCTTCTCACCGGAAACATCAGTTAAAAAAATAACCCGGCCTCCCCTCGCAATAACTTCCTGCATATTAGAGGCGGTCTTATCAAGTAACTCGTTTGATGGTGCAATTACAATTACCGGCACGCCATCATCTATCAAGGCAATAGGCCCATGTTTCATTTCCCCTGCAGCATAGCCTTCAGCGTGTATATAAGAAATTTCTTTAAGCTTTAGCGCGCCTTCCATGGCAATAGCATAGCTTGTACCCCTCCCTAAAAACAGAACATCACGCGCGTCAGCTATTTCTTGAGAAAGTTCTTTTATATGTTCGGCTTGATTAAGAACCTCGGCGGCCCGCGCAGGTATTTCAGTCAGAGAATTAGCCAACTCAGCCTCTCGCTCACGACTAATGTTACCCTGCGCACGGGCTAAAACAATTGTCAAACACGCCAGCACTGTCAATTGAGTTGTAAAAGCCTTAGTTGACGCAACACCAATTTCCGGCCCAGCATAAGTTTGCATGACGGCATCAGATTCGCGGGCAATGGTACTTTCCGGTACATTAACAATAGAAAGAATTTTTTGCCCCTGTTGCCGACAATAACTAAGGGCTGCCAATGTATCCGCAGTCTCCCCGGATTGAGAAATAAAGATTGCTAGTCCACCTTCTGGCATGACCATTTCTCGATAGCGAAACTCAGAAGCAATATCGACCTCTACTGGTACTCTAGCAATTTTTTCGAACCAGTACTTTGCTGTAAGGGCGGCATAAAACGCTGTACCACAAGCGCAGATCGTGATCTTTGGTACACGAGCTAAATCAAACGGTAAATCCGGTAAAGTTATAGTCTGGTCAGAAGGATTTAGAAAACTATGGAGCGTATCTCCTATTACCTGGGGTTGTTCGTAAATCTCTTTAAGCATGAAATGTGCATAACCCGCTTTTCCTGTTAGAGCTCCGGAGATCTCTGTTGTCTGGATTGGGCGCTTGATAACGATACCATTTTGATCGCGCACAACAACACCAGTACTATGGATTACTGCCCAGTCGCCGTCCTCAAGATAGGTGATCTTCTTTGTCATAGGAGCAAGTGCTAAGGCGTCCGAGCCTAAAAACATCTCACCCTCTCCATAGCCAATTGCTAACGGTGACCCCTGACGCGCAGCTATCATTAAATCCTGCTGACCAGAAAAAATAATTCCTAAAGCAAAAGCCCCTTCTAGGCGCTCAAGAACAGTCGCCGTTGCATCCTCAGGTGTTTGACCTATTTCCAGATAGTGGGTGATTAAATGAGCAATCACCTCTGTATCCGTGTCAGACGCTAAACGATGACCTGCGCATTCAAGCTCATTTTTTAAATTCTGGAAATTCTCAATAATCCCATTATGAACAACTGCAACTTTGCCAGTCGCGTGGGGGTGGGCGTTTACTTCATTAGGGACACCATGTGTAGCCCAACGGGTATGGCCAATCCCTAAATTTCCTTCTAAAGGTATATCTTTAAGTCTAGCTGCTAGATTTATTAATTTACCCTCAGCGCGCCTTCGCTCAATAAATCCATCGCTTATTGTGGCAATCCCTGCTGAATCATAACCACGATATTCTAGACGTCTAAGACATTCTAATAAAGGCAATGCAACATTATTTTTACCAATGATACCAACAATACCACACATTATTTTTTTACCTTCGCATCTTTTAACCTTTCGGCATAATTCTTAATAACTTTTTGCTCCACCCTAGTTATAGCAAGAGCACTATCTTCAACATTCTTGGTAATTACACTACCTGCGCCCGTAATAGAATTTTGACCAACCTTAACGGGAGCCACGAGCGCCGTATTGGAACCAATAAAGGCACCAGCCCCAATTTCCGTCATGGACTTTTTATACCCATCATAATTGCAGGTTATTGTACCAGCCCCAATATTCGCTTTTTTTCCTACTTTTGTATCACCAATGTAGGCAAGGTGATTGGCTTTAACTCCCGCGGCTAGGGTCGCATTTTTAATTTCAACAAAATTACCGATGTGAACATCCTCACCTATATCAGCACCAGGCCGCAACCTAGCAAAAGGACCTATAATAGCATTATTTTCAATAAACGCCCCCTCAATATGACAGAAGGCCCGGACTTCAGCACCATCACAAATCTCAACGCCGGGACCAAAAAAAACATTTGGTCCAATCGTTACATCTCGGCCGATTTTAGTATCATATGCAAAATAAATACTACTCGGATCGGCCAATGTTGCGCCATTCTCCATAGCAGATTCTCTCAGGCGATCCTGGATAATGGTTTCGGCAAGTGCCAATTCGGCTCGAGAATTAATGCCTAACAACTCTTCTTCATCTCCTTCAACAAAACCACAATCGCGGCCACTTTGACGAGAAAATTTAATAATATCTGTGAGATAAAACTCACTCTTCGTATTCTTATTTGAAAGACTGGACATTAAATCAAAGAGAATTGTACCATCAATCACCATTACACCTGAATTACAAAGATCATTTGAAAGCTCGTCTTCGCTAGCATCTGCAGCTTCTACAATTGCCTCCAAATTCCCTGCATTATCTACAATCAATCTACCGTACTCCGCTGCATCAAACGGCCGGAAACCCAGCACTACGACGGCGGGATTGCGCTGAATAGCTCGAGCGTCTAACATCTTGACTAACGTCTTCGAAGTAATAAGTGGGCTATCTCCATATAAGACTAATACATTACCTTTAAAATCAGAGAGAACTTTTTCCGTCTGCTGCACGGCATGACCAGTTCCAAGACGATCACGTTGAATAACAACCTCAAAATCATAGCCAGCTGCCGCAATAGCGTCACTTACTAAACCCATATCTGGGCCTATCACTAATACGATCCTATCTGGATCTATATCAGTTAAACTATCCAACAATTGCAAAATCATTGCGCGCCCGGCAATCGGATGCAGCACTTTTGGCAAAATAGAATTCATACGTGTGCCGAGCCCAGCGGCAAGCAAAACGACAGCAGTTTCTTTAGTACCCATTTTTCCTAGTTTTCAATATCATTTATTGGTGTAGTGCCACATAGAAAGTCAGAGGCCAAGTCAAAGATTATTACGTATTTTTTCAGAAAATATAATATATTTTATTCCAGATACACGGAAAGGGGCAAGCGACCATTGTCTAATGATGTTTTTCAAGATGTTGATAAGTTAATTTATTTAATCGATAGAGACTGGGGTCTTAATATCTTGGAACGTTCTTATAAATTACCTTAGCGGCACATAGCATCATGAAACTAGCTAATCCAATTTTTTAATAAGACCCTTCTAAAATTTTTATCTCGCTTGAGATACCATTCTCTGCTCATGGCAGCTCCGCGAGAAAAGAAAATTTCCGCATATAGTAATTGCCATTGCCGACCACGCGTAGATTTTGCTCCTGTTCCTTTGTTATGTTTGGAAATACGCTGATCAAGATCTTTACTCCACCCAACATAAGTACGCATGTTACTCCGATAATCCGAACCAACAGTTCCTAAAACATATACAAAACATGGGTGAGGTCTCAAGTTGTCACCTAATCAAACCTAAAGGCTAAAATAAATATCAAACCATGAAAGTAATATTTAATGATTGAAAATTTAATAAAATTTTTAAATTTCACAGCTTAATGATGGATGTTATAAACTATTCTTTAGTTTATATTATATAGATACATTTGGTGAATATATGAGTGTACACCCCCATCTTCATTTTCTGAATTTTAAAGAAACAATACTTATCAGTGTATTATGTATGCTCCTCAGCCATGGTACTGTAGTATATGCTGAAGGGCCAAATTTATCAGGCCCCATGAAAAAATTCCAATTAACGCCAATTACCAAGCCCAGTATAAGCGAGAATAATAATTTTAACTGGAAGAATGCTGATGGTAACACGCTGACTTTAGCTAATTTTGAAGGTAAAATTGTTTTATTAAATTTCTGGGCGACTTGGTGTCTACCATGCATTCGCGAATTACCATCAATAGAGCGGCTCCAAACAAAATTCAGCAAAAATGATTTTGCAGTAGTTGCCATAAGCCTGGATCGCGGAGGTAAACGCGTTGCTAATAGATTATTAAAACGCCTCAAATTGAGAAAGCTAGTACTATATCTTGACAAAGAAAATAAATCAGCAAAACTTTTGGGCGTAAAGTTTATGCCCACGACCTTCATCTTTGACCGCAAAAGCCGCGAACTCGGTAAATTACAAGGAGGCGTCGAATGGGACAGCAAGGAAGCAGTAGCGCTTATAAAATACTTTATAAATAATCCAACCTATGCAGATCCTCCCAAAAGGAAATTAATAATTCTCTCTAAACTACAAATTGAGAACTTGCTTAATTAAGCTAAATTGTTTAATCCGCTGGTCACAATAGTCTCTAAAAAATGGATAAAAATCGATGGTCTCGGTCTTTTTTTCGAAAATCGCGCGATTTTGGTTCTTGTTTATACCAGTTATCGCGATGAGCCTGGTGATTCTTGCCTCAAACGAACTGGTTAATCACCCTATCAATGACTGGTTGACTTGGGGTGCCTTTAGCTACCCTCTGAGCTTCTTGGTCACAGACATAACAAACCGATTATTCAACGCCCAAGCTGCACGCAGAGTAGTGTATATTGGGTTTTCTCTTGGAGTTGTTTTATCCCTAATAATAGATACACGAATAGCCATCGCATCAGGATCCGCATTTCTAATTGCACAACTCCTAGATATTTATGTTTTCAATAAATTGCGGAGCCTAGCTTGGTGGAAAGCACCTCTCGCATCTTCAGTTATTGGATCTGCAATAGATACAGCACTTTTTTTTACCATTGCATTTATTTATTCAGATCTACCGTGGATCACGTGGGCAATGGGTGACTTTAGCGCTAAACTCTTTATGGCTGCATCGCTTTTGCCAATATTCAGGATTTTAGTAAACTATTATCCTACATCATTAAAAATAGCTAAGGTCTAAAATCGTTGTGACTAGACTACCACAGTGCAAAAAGAACTAGCGATGATTGCCAAGAAACACAGGCCTTGGTATTATGTACGTAGAATTGGAACATTAAGGGATTAAAACGACGTGAGCCTCTATCATGTCCAGAAACTAATCTACAACCTGAACCGCGATGCTAAATTGGCCGAACGTTTCAAAACCGACATGGATAGTGTACTTGGCGATTTTGACCTCAACGAAGAAGAATTAGAGGCAATAAGAGAGCCGAATATTGGTTTGTTATACGTGTTAGGTGTCAATGGCCAACTCCTAATGCATTACGCCGCATTAAGGGCATTCGAGTGGGATGAATATATTCAAGCCATGAAGGATGGCATAGAGAAATATGGACAAGTTCGAACGGGACTTTATGCGCGGACCGGTGGGGGAGCAATTTAAATAATACATTAGTGAAGAGTAATATGGATCAGTCCAAACGGGGCTTTTTGAGCGGACTGTGGGGGAAAATTTGAATAATAACATTAGTGAAATTGAATGGGGTTCAAGAGTTAAACTCACAGCAATTTATCGTGGAAGATATCAATTGAGCAAACGACATCGTGGATGATATAATCCAGGATCCGAACTTGTTTGCATCTTACAATATTCAACTTGAAAAAGCGCGTATATCAGCTGCAGGGTATTGCAACCCGGGTCCGGTTCGGCCGCCGTATGATTTTATTCCTGATGAAATGCTAGAAAAATGCAAAGAAAACGGGCGCCGTTGGGCAGAAATTTGTAGAAAATACTAATTGTATATAAAATGTATCCTCTTGCCGTTTGCAATTGTGCTTCTGGTAAATAGCTGTCTAATTTAGCTTAGAGTTGGTAGGAGAAAGTTGAATGAGCCTAGTATTTGCTGGAATTTGTTCACATGCCCCCGGAATCACCGGGCGTGCCGATAGGGCTGACCCCAAACTTCGCGAAGGACTCTACACTAATTTTGAAAAAATGCGGCAAGGTCTTGAAAAATCTGGTGCTGAGGCGTTGGTGGTCGTTGCCGCGGAACATTTTGCTAATTTTTTTATGGATAATATGCCGGCCTTTTGCATGGGTATGGCGGATTATTACGAAGGTCCAATTGAAGATGAAAAATGGCTCGGTATTAAGCATCAACGCATCCCTGGAAATTCTGAACTTTCTAATCATCTGATAACCAACATAATGCAAGAAGTGGACTTGTCCTATGCTCAGGAATGGAAGTTCGATCATGGAATCATGGTGCCACTGCATTTCTTAACACCAAACTATAATATTGATGTGATCCCAGTTAACATTAATTGCCAAGGCCCGCCATTGACCCCACTTCAAAGAAGTTGGGCTTTTGGCGAAGCACTTCGTCGCGCATGTGACTCAACATCAAAACGGATCGCCATCGTTGGCACTGGAGGCATCTCCCATTGGCCTGCGACCCCTGATTCAGGAAAAATAAATGAAGATTGGGATAGAGATTTCTTGGATAAGTGGGAAAATAATAGAAAAGAAGACCTTCTCGCATATACGGACGAACAAGTTTATGCTGAAGCAGGCCAAGGCGGGTTTGAAATTCGTACTTTTATATCGATAGCCGCAGCATGTGGAGGCCAAAAAGGTAATATTCTTTTTTATGCGCCCATTCCGATTTATGCCGTCGGATGTACAGTAGCAACAATGGAAATTGCATAAACCTCAAAAAAGAGAGTTTATTTTCTTAATTCTTTCAAATTGGGAATAACTAGTCGCAGTTGTTCAAATCCTTATCAACTTCGACATCGATACTAGTCCGCTTTCTGCCGGCATTAAATTAAGAAAGCTAGGCGCTCAGGCGAATAAAGGATGAGTAAAACATATAAACATAAATCTTGAATGTTGGTGATTTATATCAAACTCCACCATTTGTTTCCTAGAAATCAATTTGTTTGCAGTAACAATTACCGTTATTTTTTCACCAATGAAAACCGGGTTCTTAAATTGCAATAACTGATTAACATAAATCCAACCAGTTCCTAGAAAATTACAACCAAAAATTGCTGATATTAAACCAGCCACCAACATACCATGAGCAACCCGCTGACCAAAGATTGAATTAGCCGCATAATCAACATCCAGGTGGATTGGGTTTTTATCCCCTGTAACCTCTGCAAAAGAAATAACATCTTTCTCAACTATTATTTTGCTATACTCAGCCGACATTCCCTCGGTGATGTCATCAAAATAATGGATTACTGTTTTAGATGTTTGATCATTCATAGGCATTCTCGAATAAAATTAGGGTGCTAATATAATTCCCCTTAGAATATTTCGACTATCGGGATTAAATTTCCAGAATCTCAATTGACTACCACCAAAACACGTCACAAGGATCCTCCCCGACTAACGAGCCATTAAACTTATTCCCGGCTTTCTAAACATAAGATTAAATTCAGCCAATCTGATAAAATAAAGTTAAGTTTTCAACTATTATAGCGACTTAATGGTCTATAGCCGAACAATCTGAAATAGATCTTATCCTCTTGCTATAAGAAAGCTGGAACGTTAGTTTGCTAGGATCAGCAAAAAAATACCAAGGAATCGTATAATCAAATGCTATCTCTACTCTTTCTCATTGACCAAATTATAGGATTATACATGTGGTGCCTCATTATTGTTGTTGCTATGAGCTGGCTAACCACGTTTAACGTGATTAACACACAAAATAAATTTATTTACCAGATCTATAATTTTATGTATCGGATCACTGAGCCTGCACTACGCCCCATCAGGCGATGGATCCCTAATTTTGGCGGGATAGATATCTCACCTGTCATTTTGATTTTGCTGTTGGTGTTTATCCGAAATTTAATGAAAGAATATGGTAGCAATCTTGTTTGATCTAAAACTATTTTAAAGCTTGGATATAAAGTTTTAATCCCCAATATAAAAAACAACTCAAAAACACGGTGTTTTCGATAAGGATGCAGTAACTGACCGAAATGAAAAATTCAAAAAGTGGCGTATTATTAAATCGACTATAAAAATTATCTAACCATAAGCAAATATAAGAAAACGATTGAGATGGTTAATAAAATCGATAAAGTATGGCCTTTTTTCCCAATTGATCTAAACATAAAATCCTCAAAAAATAAGGAATACAACTATGGCTGAAGCTAAAATAATTGATGGCAAAGCGTTTGCGGCCGACCTTAGAAATAAGGTTGCAGACCAAGTTCACCAGTTAAAAGAAAATAATAACGTTACGCCAGGTCTAGCTGTGGTTCTGGTGGGTGAAGATCCCGCTAGCAAAATTTATGTGCAGAATAAAAATAAAATGACGATTGAGGCTGGCATGAAAAGTTTCGAGCATAAATTGCCTGCAGATACATCTCAAAAAGAACTTCTAACGCTCATAGAAGGCCTTAATAATGACCCCGAAGTGCACGGAATTTTAGTCCAACTTCCTCTACCAAACCAGATAAATGAGCAGGACATTTTAACCAAAATTGATCCTACTAAGGATGTAGACGGCTTTCACATTTTTAACGCAGGCAAACTTGCAACCGGCTCCGATGGGCTAGTGCCATGCACACCTCTTGGCTGTATTATTATGATTAAAGATCAATTCGATGGTGATCTTTCTGGCAAGCAAGCTCTTGTGATAGGCCGCTCGAACATTGTTGGAAAACCAATGGCCACTTTATTATTAAGAGAGAACTGCACAGTCACAATTGCTCATTCGAGAACAGTTAACCTTCAAGCAGAGGCAAAACGAGCTGATATTATCGTGGCAGCTGTTGGACGTGCCCAAATGGTTAAGGGGGATTGGGTGAAAGAGGGTGCAATCATTATTGATGTTGGTATGAACCGCCTGCCAAAAGATAAAGAAGGAAAATCTAAACTGTGCGGCGACGTGGATTTTGATGAGGTAAAGAAAATTGCTGGTGCCATTACGCCCGTCCCTGGCGGTGTTGGCCCCATGACTATTGCCTGTCTCCTGCAAAATACCGTTACTGCAGCATGTGCCCAGAATGACCTGGAAATACCTAAAATTTAAAAAATCACTATTATATATTTGCTGTTAACGAATTTCTTATTCATTAAACATTGAGTAAAATTTATAACGCGTATTTTTTGGGAGCTATGTTGATTAAACAGATAAAAAATTGAACTTTTATACATTCTGTGTAATCGGTAATCTAAAATATCCATTTAATAGACAACCTACATATCAGATATTTACATCGTTGATTAATTTATTGATGGATGATAAGTACTCGAGTAAATCCAAGGTTAATGACGTAATATGACCGACCTCGCCCATAAACGTAATTTCTCAATCATTGCCCATATCGATCATGGCAAGTCAACCTTGGCGGACCGTATGATTGAATTCTGCGGTGGTTTATCAGATCGGGAAATGCAAGAGCAAGTCCTCGACTCGATGGATATTGAGCGCGAACGCGGTATTACGATCAAGGCCCAGACGGTGTGCCTTAATTACAAAGCTCAAAATGGTGAAACCTATGAATTGAATCTTATAGACACGCCGGGCCACGTAGATTTTTCATACGAAGTCAGTCGATCTCTAGCAGCCTGTGAAGGCTCACTTCTAATTGTTGATTCGACCCAAGGTGTCGAGGCCCAAACACTTGCTAATGTTTACCTGGCGTTGGACGCAGATCATGAAATTATACCGGTCTTAAATAAAATTGATCTTCCTGCCTCTGAGCCAGACCGCATTAAACAACAAATCGAGGATGTAATTGGATTGGATACAACCAATTCAATTAACATTTCAGCCAAAACTGGCGTGGGCGTAGAAGATGTATTAGAATCTATAATTCAACAACTACCAAATCCTAAAGGTAAATTAAGTTCGCCCCTAAAGGCGCTGTTGGTAGATAGCTGGTATGATTCATACTTGGGCGTCATGATTTTGGTTCGCATAAAAGATGGTATTTTAACCCGCGGAATGAAAATTAAACTTATGTCTTCTGGACAGGTACACCAGATTGACCATGTAGGTAAATTTCTACCTAAAGCTACTAAAGTAGAACAACTTGAACCTGGTGATATTGGCTATTTCACGGCTTCAGTTAAAACAGTAGCCGAGACAGATGTCGGCGATACCATCACCGATGAACGGAACCCGGCAATTGAACCACTTTCCGGTTTCAAACCGTCGGTACCTGTTGTTTTTTCCAGTCTTTTTCCAGTCGATGCAGCCGCCTTTGAAGAACTTAGAGACAGTCTTGCAAAACTTCGGCTTAATGATGCCAGTTTTGTCTATGAACCAGAAAGCTCAGCGGCTCTTGGTTTTGGTTTCCGATGTGGTTTTTTAGGGCTCCTGCATTTAGAAATTATCCAGGAACGTTTAGAGCGAGAATTTGACCTCGATCTCATTACAACTGCACCTAGTGTTATCTATCGGATCCATATGACCGATGGTACAGATATGGAGCTTCATAATCCATCAGATATGCCAGAACCAACCCAAATTGACTTTGTTGAAGAGCCCTGGATCAAAGCAACAATCCTGGTACCAGATGAACATCTCGGTGGCGTGTTATCTCTTTGCACCGACCGCCGTGGTGTGCAGGTTGAACTGACATACGCCGGCAATCGTGCGATGGTAGTATACAGATTACCACTTAATGAGGTTGTATTCGATTTTTATGATCGCCTGAAATCAACATCCAAGGGATATGCTAGCTTTGATTACCAAATGGATGGATATCAACAATCAGACTTGGTTAAAGTCTCGATTTTAGTCAATGCGGAAATTGTTGATGCCCTATCTTTTATGTCACACAAAAGTCAATCTGAGGCTAGAGGTCGTGCTATTTGTGATCGGCTCAAGGATTTAATTCCACGTCAACTTTTTAAGATTGCGGTTCAAGCTGCAATTGGCGGCAAAATTATTGCTCGATCGACGATTTCGGCTATGCGCAAAGATGTAACTGCTAAATGTTACGGTGGTGACATTACCCGGAAGAGAAAATTGCTCGAAAAGCAGAAAAAAGGTAAGAAAAAGATGCGTCAATTCGGCCAAGTCGAAATTCCACAGTCAGCTTTCCTTGCTGCATTAAAAATGAATGATGATTAATAATTATTTTTTTAATTCTGATATTGACTTCTTCAATAACTCTTCATCACCGAAATCTTCTTTTGCATCCAATAAGGTTGGGTTAAATTCGTCCATTTTACCATAGGTTGACGGGGCAAGTTCCTCATTCTCCACAATTTTATCAAATTCTTCCGCCGCAGCGAGTATATCTTCATAGGACGAGTCCACAGCCTCATCGTCACTAGTAGCTTCTGAAGCTAAATCACGAAATTTCCAGATACAAATTATTCCGGGTAAACCAAGGAGCAACCACCCGGGAAGCCACAATAGTGATTTAATAAATGGATCCCAAATTACCGGATGAAGGGCTTTTCCAATAATTATACGGGTGAGGATCAGTTCACCAGGGACGAGTGTATGTAAAACAGAATAAGCACTCATAATTCCGTATTGTTCCGATAAGCCTAGCGCGCTAATTTCAGCAATCGCAAAGCCAAGGGCCATGATAATTAAAACCCATCCAATAAATCTTCCTATAACCATAAGGTAGTTATATCAGCCAAAACCAGTTCAAGGTAGCCGCAAATCATACAAAGATAGAAACAACTTAATTTCTTACAAAATAATTTGCGGTCGGGGGTGTGGTTTAGTAGGTTCCTCACTCGTTGGAATCTTTCATTTGTTATTTCATTAAATGGAGGGGTGGCCGAGTGGTTTAAGGCGCACGCTTGGAAAGCGTGTATGCGTTCATAGCGTATCGAGGGTTCGAATCCCTTCCCCTCTTCCACCTTTTCTAGGAAATTGTAGAAAATTATCATTTACA
>DUBF01000187.1:0-5072 GCA_012960465.1 Rhodospirillales bacterium
ATTAATATAATTTGTACTCACAATAGTATTCACATTTATTATTCCACCCTCCCTCACACATCAGAGAAGATTTGGACTTATAATAAAAGTATGAACTTAAACTTATACCAAAACTTAGTTAAGGAATGGTATCCAACTAAGAATGGAGAATTAACTCCTAATGATTTAACTCATGGAAGTAAAAAGAAAGTCAGAGCTTTCCTGCTATACTTTCTGCGATCCTACAAACAAATCAGTACTATCCTTTTTGATAGAATTTAAAATTAATTCGGGAGGCATTTCATCAGTAAAAAAGGAGTCGATTTCGGATATATGTGCAATTGGCATCATGGCTTCAGCATTAAATTTAGAGTGATCTGCTGCTACAAACTTAGTTCTGGATACCTCCATAGCATACCGAGAAAATTGGGCATCACGATAGTCATAGTCCAATAATTGTCCATCGTTCGCAATCGATCCAATGCCAAAGACACCAAACGCAACTCTATTTTTGCTCAGGAATTCTTTCGATGACTCTCCTGTAATTGCCTTGTCTCGTGATCGGAGTTGTCCTCCCGGAATTAAGATTGTAAAATCTTCATTATTACTTAGGATAAGTGCCACACCAATGTGGTTGGTTATAATCGTTAACTCCTTATGGTCTAGCAAACCTTCAGCTACTGGCTCCATCGTTGTTCCTATGTCGATAAATATAGACGCCCCATCGGGAATTTGAGAAGCAATAGCTGCTCCAATACGATTTTTGGCTCCTACATTTTCAATTTCTCGGCTGGAGTAAGAAAGGCTTTTAGTTCCGGGTAGTACTCCTACACCACCATGATGTCGTTTCAAGACAGACTTATCATCAAGATAGATAATATCACGGCGGACAGTTTGAGATGATACTTGCAGCTGTTTAACCAGCATTTCTATGGAGGTGTAGCCATGCTCACGCACAAAATCAATAATCTGATACTGACGTGTATTGAGATTTAAACTCTTTAGATTGATCATGCGACCACCTTATAATGATTCAGCCCACAATTTACTTGTAAAACACCCAGGTAGAGCTCAGATATAAGCCGCAGTATAAGGTATAACTTATTTTGCGTCAACAGACACCTCGCCACGAAGCCATGCGTCTTTTTAACCATAGAACGAATATCTCACTACTCCTAAACGATTTCATCGGGAAGCAAGTTTGAGATGCTATTTATTATGTAAGTTGGTTTAATTTCTGACCTTTTAGCTTGATCCAGGTTGGTAGCACCAGTCAACACCAAAGCCGACTCAATCGAGGCATTAATGCCCATTTGAATATCCGTTTCTAGGCGGTCGCCCACTATGATGCAGTCACAATCGGACCCAAGGATCGTCGAGGTCAAATAATCAATTGTATGCCGTGACGGTTTTCCCACGATCACTTCGCAGGGTTTTCCAGTACACGCTTCTATCGCAGCGATTATTGCACCGGCATCAGGTTGACCACTATTTTTAAGCGGGCGATACTTATCATTGTTGGTCGCAAAAAATCTTGCACCATTCTGAATAGCGTCAAACGCGGTCTGAAGCTTATGATAAGTAAAGGTACGATCAAAACTTGCGATTACCACATCTACATTGCTTTCACTATCGGTCACATAAAAGCCATTTTCTTCAAGATCACGAATCAATGCGTCCTCTCCGATAACAAGCAACCGTCCTTGTGGGATATTATTATTTAAAAAATTAATCAACACCATGGATGAATTTATGACATCATCATTTTTAGTTGGAATACCCAATAAAGTTAGTTGTGCGGCGTAGCTTGCTGCCCTAGAAGTCGTGTTATTGCTTAAAAATACGACACGTTTGCCTTGATTCCTAAGCGTTTTAATAACCATTTCCGCATCAGGCACTAACGTATCTCCAAGTAAAGTCGTTCCATCTAGATCCATGAGGTAAGCGTCATAAAGGCGGTTAATCCTTTCAGTTAAGCTTGGAAATATTAAGTCGTTTGGTTTTTTTGACTGCCTCATTTAGATCGCCACCTTTGAGTTTTTCCAAGTATGTTGTGGGTTCCGATAGCATGTAGAATTCGCACGCCACCGCATGTATAGGCTATCATCATTGCCATAGCAGCAGCCATTGCTAATTCACCTTGGTCGTCCATGTTCAGAACGGCGATAGAGGCCAGTCTCGTGTTTGTCGAGTACAAAAATACTACTGCCGAAACTGTCGTCATTGCATTCAAGAATAAATAGACTGATATATCCAAGATTGCTGGCATGCAAATAGGTGCGGTTATTTTTTGAAATGAACGAAAAAAAGGTGTCTTTAATGAGGCTGAAACTGATTCAAATTCTGGGTCCATTTGCTTTAGTGCGGTCGTTGCTGTCAGATGGGACACCGTATAAAAGTGAGTGATAGTAGAAATAACCAGAATACCCATAGTTCCATAAAGAAAATTCAAAGGGTTGTTTGGGTTATTAAAAAAGAAAATATATGCAAGTCCAAGCGCCATGCCTGGTACAGCAAGTGGGATCATCGCAACCGCATGAAAAGCATTGCGTCCAAAGGAAAATCCACGTCCTTTTTCAACTAGGTAAGCTCCAAAAAAAATTATTATTGAGCCAATTAGTGCAGTATAAATCGACAGCCGGATAGAGTTAAAATATGAACCCCACCCGCCACCTTCAATAAGATCAAAGTTGAAGTTATCTAAGGTAAACGACAGATTATAGGGCCAAAATTTTATAAGAGCCGCATACTGAGCCATTCCAATCATGCAAATAATTAAAAAAGCAATAAATGAGCAAAACATAAGCATGGTTAGATCCAAACCTTTACTTTTCTTCGGCTCATAAGGGACTGCGCTTGCTGACAAAAGAGCAACCTGTTTGCGTTGAACAAAGCGGTCAACTGAGAAGGCAATGATAGCTGGTATTAGTAACACCACAGCAACAACCGCACCCATTTGGAAATTCTGTTGACCAATTACTTGTTTATATATATCAGTAGCAAGCATATTGTACATTCCGCCAATTACTTTTGGGACGCCAAAATCAGTGAAAATAAGTATAAAAACAACGAATCCAGCACTAATCAGTCCAAACTTGCAGCTTGGTATTGTGACCATGAAAAAAGTCTTGATTTTGGATGTACGCAAAGCCACCGCTGCTTCATATAGACGGGCATCCGTTATTGAAAGCGCGGTAATTATGATCATTAATGCATGGGGAAAAACCCAATAAACTGACCCCATAACTATACCGATTGGTCCATATATGGATTCTCCCATAAGCAAACCCTTGGCGACACCCTGGTTTCCAAACCAATACACCAAGGAAATACCGCCCAACATTGATGGCGTTAGCAAAGGAATAATAGCGATTATCTTGAAAAACCATTTAAATGGCATTTGAGTCCTTGTTAGGGCATAAGCGTAGATGAATGTAACCAGTAAAAGAATTATGGTTCCAATCGCAGATAGCAAGATGCTGTTGTATGCTGATAGAAAGAGAGAGGGTGTCGAAAAATACTCTACGTAATTGGAGATTCCGATAAAAGCACCTTCTTTGTTCTCAAGGCTTTTTGAAAGCATCGTATAAAGAGGGAGCAAGATTGCTATTGCTAAGAACAATCCGATGAGGATCATGCAGACACGCATTGTCAAATCGTCTCGGCTACTTTTTTGCTTAACAATTGAGATATTTTTAATATTTGTGGTCATGGTGAGATTCTCTATCTTGATTTAGTCAGTTAAATAAATACAGATGAATTTTGAGGGCAAGCTAACCTTCAATTTCAATCCAACTTTTATAGATAGAAGACGTGTAAGACTTATTGAAAAATCAGCACGCAGAGAAACATCTTTTAGATCGCCACCGCCTAATTTCACACGGCAAAAAGAACCTAGGAACTCAATGTGAAGCACCTCTATTTGAACAATATTACTATCACTATTAGTGATATTTCTAGCATTTATTTCTTCCGGTCTGATAGCCACCATAACGGATGATCCGACGGGTAAATCTTCAGTATCACAAGTCAAAACAACATCACCGACTTTAGCTGTGCCATTTGATACAATGGTGCCTGACAAAAAATTCATAGTGCCGACAAAGTCCGCGACAAATTTTGTTTTAGGTGACCTATAAATTTCTTCCGGTTTGCCAACTTGTTCGATTATGCCGTTATCCATAACAACGATGCGATCAGCCATCGTCAGAGCTTCCTCTTGATCATGGGTCACCATGATTGTTGTTACAGCAAATTTATGCTGTAACTCTTTAATTTCATGTCGCAAACGGCTCCGAACTTTGGCATCCAACGCGCTAAGAGGTTCATCTAGCAATAATAAACCTGGTGATATTGCCATTGCACGTGCTAATGCTACACGCTGCTGCTGACCACCTGATAGTTGAGCTGGATATTTGTCTTTTTGATCAACCAAACCAACTAACTCTAGCAACTCATCAACACGATGTTGTACTTTTGGCGCTGGCATACCCACGTTCTCAAGTCCGACTGCAACGTTACGGGTAATGGTGAGATTAGGAAAAAGCGCATAAGACTGGAAGACTATACCAAAGTCTCGTTCCGACGGCGGTAGAGACGAAATATCTTTTCCAGCTTGAATAATACTGCCGTATGTCTGAATATCGAGGCCTGCAATTACCCGAAGTAAGGTTGTTTTACCACAGCCAGATGGTCCTAAAAAACAAACGAATTCGTTTTCTATAATGTCGATTGAAATATCTTTTAGTGCAATAAATTCTCCAAACTTTTTGGTTAGATTTCGTATCTGCAGGTATGGCTGTGCATTTTCATGATGCATATTTTTTCCTTCTTAAATTTTTTTATAATACATAAGAACCTCCGCCCAATAAAAAAAACTGGACGGAGGAGGAAATCTAACTAATTATTTAAGTTACTTTTTTGGCTCAGATTTGACATCATAGCGTGACTGCCATGTCTTTAAAATCTTGATACGATTACTTGCAGCATACTCAAAATCATTGTCGATCATTGCTTCAAGAAATCCTGTTGGCATATTTTCAACAGGTTTCGCTACACCAGGATAAGCGACAACAGCGTAGGCATTATTGTAC
>DUBF01000187.1:5082-6381 GCA_012960465.1 Rhodospirillales bacterium
GAAATTGCGGAGTAAAACAGGTCCCCAATATCCAAACCCAATTAACCCTGCTTTAAGTGTCATTTTAGCTTCTTTCAAATGCTTCGTGCCTTTCATAATCGCGGCGGTTTCCATATCCCAACCTACACCTTCACTTGGCAAAACAATTTCTATCGGCGCACCTTTATTTTTCAACTTCGCACCACGTGACATAAAGGATACTCCAATCGTAACTTCGCCTGCTGCAGCTTGACGGCAAGGTTTAGATCCAGAATGTGTGTACCAATTTACGTTTTGATGGAGACGATCCATATAGTCCCAACCACCTTCTTCACCAAACAATTGTAGCCAGCTTGTCACATCAAGAAAACCTGTGCCTGACGAATTTGGGTTTGGCATAACAACATGCCCCGAGTATATTGGTTTTGTCAAATCCTCCCAAGATGATGGCATTGGGAGATTATTCTTCTCCAGCTCAATGGTGTTTATACACATCGCTGCAATCCAGGCATCCATACCAACCCAATGCGGTGGATTTGCTTTGTCTACAAATTTAGAATCAAGTTTTTCCACTCCAGCAGGTGCGTAAGGATGAGTCATACCTTCACCTTTGAGTATCATTAAACTAGTAGCTGCAAGACCCCAGACAAAATCAGCCTGTTGATTTTCTTTTTCTGCAAGTAGCTTAGCAGTCTGTATTCCAGCAGAATCACGAATCCAATTTAGTTTAATATCTGGATGCACTTCATTAAATGCGGACACATATTTTTTGAAGCTATCGACTTCTACTGAAGTATAAACAGTAAGTTCAACAGCGTTTGCTGTTGACATGATAGCTGAACTGACTAAGGCTATCACTGCACTGATTTTTTTTAATTTTTTAGAAAATAACATTTTTTACTCCTTATTTAGATATTTAAAAGATATAGAGACAAATAAACTCCATGTGTGTTTTTTTTGTTAAACTATTACATATTTGTAAGTTTTATTATACAAAATTCTAATATAATGTCAATTATTTATAAATTATGTAAGTTTTCTTACATTTTATTATTATAATGCTATCTTGTGTAAGTAAAGATTTTGAGTTTTAAATGGATTTAACTACTAGACAAGCAAAAATAGCTGACCCACTTCATCAAGAAGAATTTAGGAATAAAAAATGGATAATCTTTCTAGCATGTCTAAGCAGCTATTGGATGAGGTCAAAATAATTCTTACAGATATAGATGATATATGCTTTTAATGATTAGTTTCTTTTTTGGAAATTACAATAATAATAGTTCAGTATAGATTGTTCATTTATAGCCTAATTATTGG
>DUBF01000187.1:6590-12087 GCA_012960465.1 Rhodospirillales bacterium
GATCAAAGTCCATCAATAAGCCATCATTATCTATAGCTGAGACACCTACAACTGCATAATCTACTTTGAATTGCTTAATAAAATCAGCTGTACTTTCTCCAATAACAGCTGAATCAGACTTTCGTACCTTACCACCCGCTAACCAAACTTTAGCGTCATCAGAGTGAGCAAAGATATTAACGATGTTAATATTATTTGTAACTACTTTAAGTCCTTGGTGAGAAAGGAGTGATTCTGCTACTTTCTCTGTTGTCGTTCCAATATTTAAAATAACAGAAGAATGATTGGGAATAATTTCAGCAACGGCATTTGCAATTTCACTTTTTTCATCACTGGCCAAATATTTTCTAGATTTATAAGCAAAGTTGTTTACCCCGGAAGAGTAAAAAGCCCCGCCATGAGTACGCACTAACAATTCTTGATTGCACAAATAATTTATATCGCGTCGTATTGTTTGTTGAGTGACTGTAAATGCTTCAGCCAAATTTTCAACGCTTACATAGCCCTCTTGTTCTGCAAGAGAAAGTATGTCATTTTGGCGTTTGTTCAATTGTTTCATAATTTCTTTGATAATAAGTAAGTTTAATTAGACATTTTCTCATTTGTTTGTATTTTATACATTTTCTTATTTGTTTCATTTTACTTCATTTTATAAAAAAAATGTATTATTTTGTTGTTTAATGTTGACATATGATCAAATTAGATGTATATTGCTGTCCTGTTTGTTTGAAAACGAAACAAAACAAACATTTGAATTCTGCTAATTTTTAGCAGAAAAAATATACTAGGAGAGAAAATAATGAAAACACTAAACTTAGGTATAAAAGGCATACTAAGTGTTTTATTGACAACTATGGTAGTGACAATTGCGTCACCAGTATTTGCCAAAGACGCAGTATGTTACAATTGCCCTCCACAATGGGCCGATTGGGCATCGATGCTTGAAGCAATCGATAAAGAGATCGATATTCAGATGCCACATGATAATAAAAACTCTGGTCAGACGCTTGCTCAGTTGCTAGCCGAGAAGGATAATCCGATTGCTGATGTCGCTTACTATGGCGTCACCACCGGTATTAAGGCTGGTAATAAAGGAGTTGCCACCGCTTACAAGCCCGCCAAGTTCGACGAGGTTCCAGATGGATTGAAAGACCCTGATGGCAAGTGGTTTGCTATCCACTATGGCACATTAGGTTTTTTCGTAAACGTTGATGCATTAGGTGGTGCAGAAGTTCCCCAATGTTTCGCTGACCTGAAAAAACCAGAATATAGAGGGATGGTTGGCTATCTTGACCCATCATCAGCCTTTGTTGGTTATGCGGGTGCAGTAGCTGCAAACATGGCGTTTGGTGGTGATCTGGATAATTTCGACCCTGCTATAAAGTATTTCAATGATCTGGCAAAAAATTCGCCGATGGTACCCAAGCAAACTTCTTATGCACGTGTAGTATCTGGAGAGATTCCGATCCTGTTTGATTATGACTTCAACGCCTATCGTGGTAAATACGAAGAGGACGGAAATTTTGAGTTTGTCTTGCCGTGTGAAGGTTCGGTACGTGTGCCTTACGTGATGAGCCTGGTGAACAATGGACCGCACCCAGAACTTGGTAAGCGTGTACTAGACTTCATACTATCTGACAAAGGTCAAGCGATCTGGACGAATGCATATCTTCAACCTGCTCGCCCAGTTGAATTGCCAGCAGATGTAGCTGCTAAATTCCTGCCAGCAAGCGATTATGAGCGCGCTGTTGCAGTGGATTACGCTAAAATGGAAAAAGTTCAATCTGCATTTGGCGAACGCTACCTTTCCGAAGTTAAGTAACATTTATTAGAAGGAAGAGTCGGGCATTTGTCCGGCTCTTATTTAAACCATGACAAACCGATCTTTTGTCCTTTTGTGTCTCACACCACTCTTAATTTTTTCCATTGTTTTTCTTGCATTGCCCCTTATGCGCTTGTTTCTTGCGTCTGGAGAAAGTGAGATAGGGTGGTCTATCTATCTTGAGATCCTTCGTAAACCACGCTACCTCAATACGCTGGTTCTGACGGTATTAGTGTCACTTGCGACCACTTTTGCTGCACTAGCTGTATCGACAATTGCGGGGATGTTTTTGTCACGAAATCAATTCAAGGGGCGTGGAATTCTGCTATCGATTATGACGCTTCCACTGGCCTTTCCCGGCGTGGTCATCGGTTTTCTGATTATCCTACTGGGTGGCCGTCAGGGACTTATAAACCAAATCACACCAGGGCATGTAGTGTTTGCATATTCGGTTATTGGGTTGTTTTTGGGCTACCTTTATTTTTCAATACCTCGTGTATTATTGACAGTCATGGCGGCAGCCGAAAAGCTGGATACCTCACTGGAGGAAGCTGCACGCACAATGGGAGCCTCGCCCTTCCGCGTCGTGGTTGATGTGATCTTGCCTGGTCTGATGCCTTCGCTGATTGCGGCAGGGGCAATTGCCTTTGCGACAGCTATGGGGGCGTTTGGTACGGCTTTCACGCTGGCAACTAACATCGATGTAATTCCGATGGTGATCTACACAGAATTCACCTTGTCGGCAAACATCGCGATGGCAGCAGCCTTGTCAATTGTGCTGGGCATTGTCACCTGGGCACTATTGCTGATCGCCCGCAGCCTTTCAGGCACAACCGTCGCGGTAGGTGGTGGCTGACATGCTCAAATCAAAAACTAAAATATTACAACTTTTCGTCACCCTAACTGCTTGTGCTTTCCTGTTTGTTCCTATGATCTTATCGCTTCTTGCGGGTGTCACTTCGAACTATTTTAAGGGTGTCTCTTCTGGTCTCACACTCAAATGGGTGTTCAAAGTCTGGGAGCTTTATGCAGACAGTATTTTTCTGTCGATGGGGCTGGCTTTTGCTTGCCTGATTGTGACACTGATCATTGGATTACCAGCTGCCTACGGGTTGGCTCGCCACCCCGGCTGGTTATCACGTCTTCTGGAAGAATTCATATCGCTACCACTCGCTATACCTGGTCTGGCAATAGCATTAGCGCTTCTGCAGCTTTACGGCTCATTAAAAGGTTTTCGCATTTCCTGGACGTTCATACTTGTTGGTCATGTGCTTTACACGCTGCCATTCATGGTCCGCTCTATTCTGGCAGTTCTTGCGTCAATGGATCTCAAAACACTTGAAGAAGGTGCCGCCTCGCTTGGCGCATCCTCGTGGCAAAGGTTTCGCGACATCGTCGTGCCGAACGCCATGCCCGGCATTCTGGCTGGCGCACTCACGGTGGTGACGCTCTCTATCGGCGAATTCAACATTACCTGGATGTTGCACACTCCGTATCTCAAAACGCTGCCTGTGGGACTGGCTGATAGCTACGCCTCAATGCGACTTGAGATTGCATCTGCCTACACACTCGTCTTTTTTATACTCATCGTTCCGCTTTTGATGGCCATGCAATGGGCCTCAGCACGCGCACAAAGGATCACTCTATGACACTTCGACTGACCAATACTTCCAAAACCTTTCCTGATGGCACCAAAGCTCTACTGCCCACGGAACTGACCGTTAAAACTGGAGAGATCGTCTCACTTCTTGGGCCATCAGGATGTGGGAAAACCACTCTGCTTAGAATCATCGCTGGCCTGGAGACGTCGAATGCGGGTAGCGAAATCTGGTTTGATGACGACAACGTTACCACATTACCGGTTGAACGTCGCAAGGTTGGCATGGTCTTTCAGTCCTATGCCCTTTTCCCGAACATGTCAGTGCGAGCAAATATTGGCTACGGGCTGAAAATTCAAAAGCTATCAAAACTTGAAATCGATTCCCGCATCACTGAAGTTTTGGAAATGTGTCAACTTCAAGATTTCTCGGCGCGCGCAGTTAGCCAGCTTTCAGGTGGACAGCGCCAACGCGTGGCCTTAGCGCGTGCAATTGCACCGCGCCCCAGATTACTGTTGTTGGACGAACCGCTTTCTGCTCTCGATGCGGCAATGCGTAAAGATCTACGTGATGAATTGGCTGTACTTCTGCGCGAATTCGAAATTACAGCGATCTTCGTTACCCATGATCAGAACGAAGCCATGGCAATCGCGGACCGTGTTGCTGTGATGTCCGATGGCCACATTGTACAAATCGGGACGCCGGAAGAACTTTATCGCAATCCAAACTCTGCCTTTGTTGCAGGCTTTGTCGGTAATGCAATGCATCTCGACGGCAAAAGCACAGGCAATGAACTGATACTTGAAGGTGGCAGTCTGAAACTACCCAGCAAAGGTGCAGGTCATAATGTTTATGTTCGGGCTGAGGACGTCCATATTGACGACAATGGCTCTCTTTGTGGTCAGGTAGAAACAATAACCTTTCTTGGTACCCATTACCGGGTCGGATCAAGGGTATCATGCCCAATTTGCTGACGTCGATTTTCACTGATCACAGCGCCCCGAGGGTCGGCCAAACAGTCAAGGTCGCTATTAAACCAGAGGACTTGATACTCTTGCCCGAAGGAACAACCTTAGCGTGACCAGAATCATCCAAATTTCTGATCCACATATCGTGCCAAAAGGCGAACTAGCTTATGGCCAAGTTGAAACCTCAGCTCCGCTCAAGTCGTGCGTCGAAACCATCAACCGAATTCTGCCCAATATCGGACCCATCGATATGGCAATTGTTTCTGGTGACTTGACTGATTTTGGGACCACAGAAGAGTATCAACGCTTCCGCGACATCATGGAGCCACTTGAGATCCCGTACCGTGTAATCCCCGGAAATCATGACAATGTGAGCGAAATGCGAACGAACTTTTCCGATCAGGAGTGGATGCCAAAATCTGGCCCAATTAACTGGACTGCTGAATTTACAGACCTGGCTTTGATTGGGTTGGATACGAATGTTGCCGGCCAAGATTACGGGAACTTGTCTGATACGTCGCTAGGCTATTTGCAAGATATACTGGCCGATTTAAGGAAGAAACCAGTCATCGTGGCGATTCACCATCCGCCCATTCTGACTGGAATGGAAACAATGGATAAACATAATCTGCGCGACAGCGGAAAATTTCAAACCATCCTTTCAGAATATCTAGGCGAATTAAAGCTGGTCTGTGGCCACATGCATCGAAATATTACAGCATCTTTTGGCAGTGTGATCTGCCAAATTGCGCCAGGTACATCGCATTCAACCACTATGGATTTGCGCGTCGGAGCGCCACACTGCCTGACCAAAGAACCTGGTGCATTTTTGTTGCATGAAATGCGTGGTGGAATAATGACGCACAGCATTCCAATCGGTCATTTTGGTGACACGCATCTGTTTTACCCACATCTGTTTGATGGCACACAATAGAGTACCGAACTTCTCCTTGGTCCTGAGTATGACTCTAAAGTGCTCATTTAATTTTTGAAAAGGAATTTAGATTTATACTATTATCTAATCTAGATAATCTTGAAATTGTTATTGGTCAAATTTTAATAGGAACAAAAATGGATAATCTGTCAACCATGTCACAACAACAATTAGA
>DUBF01000188.1:0-1536 GCA_012960465.1 Rhodospirillales bacterium
CCTGAACTCCCAAGCCTTATTCCGTATTCCTCCTTAAAGAAAGAGTAGGGTCGCCCCCATGGGTCAGTCGGACCAACACTTGTTTTGGCACTCCATTTCTTAGCCAACTTTTCTTCTGGTATATAATCAAGGCTATCGAATCCGGTCGGAGAATACCCTTTAACTATTTTAAATATCGCGCATGCTTTGTGTAGATATATAATTTCCCGCAGGGTCTGATCGATTAAATAGTTCGAAAGATAGGCGGTATTTGCTCCGAGTACGTACACCCGACTGGCATCACGTTGATCCATTGCTAGATGCAGCTCGGACATATAATTGGATATCGGCAATTGTTTCAGATCATCCGCGGTCCCCAATTCACGATCAGCCCCTGCAGATCGAAGGACAAATGTTGGACCGCGATTATCGAGCTGTTGGGGTGCATATGCATACGCACTTCCCCACGGGTCCGTTCTAATCATTTTATCAACATAAGGCCCACGCCAACGTTCTTGATAGTCTCCAGCCATCTCCAATGCGAGCAATCCAGATCGTGCGGTTGGATACTCACCCATGTCAGCCCTGTATCGTTCACATGCTTGCGCCAGATATCTTAATTGAAGTTGCGCCACA
Source organism: Rhodospirillales bacterium (assembly GCA_012960465.1). Lineage (GTDB taxonomy): Bacteria > Pseudomonadota > Alphaproteobacteria > Rhodospirillales > UBA2165 > TMED23. The sequence continues at coordinate 616 of DUBF01000188.1, forward strand.
GTCCTGCTATGAGTGATTAGATTCCATTGGCGATAGGACGTTACGATGACGTCATCGTCTGTATCGTCAAGCCTATCGGCACCTGCGGACCAAATACGGTATCCAGTCTGGGAGTTGTAGACATTCTCGTAATTGTAAGGTTTGCCCCATGGATCAACGCCCAGCTTATTTGACAAGTAGGGTCCACGCCATTTATTTGGTGATTTAAGATTGGACGGCATCACTTGGAGTTCACCAAGTCCCAAATCGGTACTTGGGGATCTATTGAAATCGAATCTAAATTTCCATATTGCTCTACTGATCAGCATAAACTGAAAATTCCTCTTCGCCTCTTTGGACAAAGTAACCTTTGTGTGGCTAATTTTGCACTGCGGCAGTATATTGCGAAGCTCTGCAATGCCCATTTCTGTGATCCCAGTTGTGTTGACGTTTAGTGATTTCAGATTCACTAGTTCCTTCAGGTATTGCACCGCATCATCAGTAATATTTGTACACTCTAAAAACAATTCATTCAGGTATTTGAACGAAGCAAGACCCTTAAGATCGCTATCCATAATCTCGGTAACACTAAGATTGACAGAGATAACATGCCCGTGGTTATTTAGGCTGATGAGTGCTCCCCGTGTTCTAAGTAAGTCAATATAGGTTGATTCTTGTTTTACGTAGATATCGGTCTGAGCATCATGGTTTTCACCTTGTTCGACTGGTTTGGGATTTTCGGAAGAGGCTAGTGTCAAAAACACATCCGACTTGTTGCGCAGGTTCTTAATAGGCGCAGCGACCGCATCCGGTTCATTCTCAAACCCCACTACAAAAACAAACAACAATAAAATCAGTATTAGTAATCGTTTCATTTTGTTTTCTCACGTATAGGAACAAACACATGGACCATTTCAAACGTGACCTTGATCGGCCACATCC
>DUBF01000188.1:1685-2035 GCA_012960465.1 Rhodospirillales bacterium
ACACGCCGCAACCATTTCAAACGAACACATCATGCCAGCGGCATCGCAACTATAGTTAAAAAAGGATTTTCAATTTGGATTTAGCGATTTTGAAAAAAAGCCTCTTTGCTAACAAATGGAGTCGTTATTTCTTAGCGATAGTCGGCGGTGCAATATCAGCTATTACGGTATTTATGGCCGTGGTGTTTGCGTTATTTGCCTTGACTCGAATTTTGCTAGGTTGGACCGGCGAACCCGGTATAGGTATGGAATTTTGGGTCATCTTTGGCACAGCCTTTCTGTGCGGTATCGTTGGTGGCTTTACTGTGCTACTGGCGATCGCGAAAGAGGGCCGGTGTAGGTCATTCTTT
>DUBF01000189.1 GCA_012960465.1 Rhodospirillales bacterium
GAATCACTTGATTTATCCAGTCCCCGACCCTACGTTCCCATTTCTTGGTGTTCACTTTACTCGCATGATAGGCGGTGGTATAGAGTGTGGGCCCAATGCCGTTTTTGCTTTTGGGCGCGAAGCCTATAAAAAAACAGATTTTAATCTGCGAGACCTTTCGGAATCTTTAGCTTGGCCTGGATTTAGAATAGTGGCTACAAAATACTTTCGTACTGGGTTAGGTGAGTATCACCGATCGCTCAGCAAACAGGCCTTTGTCAAAGCATTGCAAAAGCTGATTCCAGAAGTGCAAGCACAACATCTTGAACCCGGTGGCGCGGGTGTTCGGGCACAGGCTTGTGATCGCCAAGGTAACTTATTGGATGATTTTAATATTCGTAAAGATGGGAATATTATCCATGTATGTAATGCACCTTCACCTGCGGCAACAGCATCGCTGGTTATAGGAAAAACCATTTCAGATCATGTAAGACACATACTTAATTAACACATATAGAAAAAAGCTATGAAAATACTTGTTACTGGAGGAGTTGGTTTTATAGGGAGTCATTTGGTTGACGCCTTATTTAGTGTTAAATTATGAAGTCACGGTTCTTGATAAATTTAGTACGGGGTTGTCGATAAAATTTAGTGCATGTTACAGGTAGAGTGCGGTTGTATGACTAAGATACTTCCGTAAATAAAACAAAAGTTAAATAAGGACGGATGATGGAAGATAAATTTTCAATTGATAGCCATAAACTGATTTACCACCCTAAACGTGTTGCCCAGTTATTGGATGTAGGTAATGACTGGAATAAGGCTAAATTGGTTTACCCAATTTATCTTGAGGTGTCTCCAGTTGGGGCTTGCAATCATCGTTGTACATTTTGCGCTGTCGATTATATTGGCTATAAAACAAATATGCTTGATGTTGATGTTCTTAAGGATAGATTGCCAGAAATGGGCCGGTTGGGTGTCAAAAGCATTATGTATGCGGGCGAAGGTGAGCCGATGCTACACAAGCGTATTCATGAAATAGTCAAGGCAACTAAGGATGCTGGAATAGATGTTTCATTCACTACAAATGGGACGGTGATGACTGAGCAGTTTATAAACGAAGCGCTCCCACTGGTTTCATGGATAAAGGTATCAATAAACGCTGGGACTGCGACTACTTATGCTCAAATTCATCAAACTAAAGAAAAAGATTTTCAAAAAGTCATTGGTAATTTAAAGCGGGCAGTTGAGGCTAAGAGAAAAAAAAATCTGGATTGCGTTATCGGTGCACAGTCCCTTTTATTACCTGAAAATGCAGATGAAATGGGGAAATTGGCAGAGATCTGTCGAGATGAGATAGGTTTGGATTATTTGGTTGTTAAGCCTTATTCACAACACCTATTCAGTGACACCCATAAATACGAAGACATTGACTATGCGCAGCATCTTGCATTGGCAGAGCAGTTAGAGTCATATAACACCAAAACCTTTAACGTTGTCTTTCGTGGTCATGCAATGAAAAAGTATACAGAGTCAGACAGATATCAAAAATGCAATGCAACACCTTTCGTGTGGGGCTACATTATGGCCGATGGATCAGTTTATGGGTGCAGTGCCTATTTATTGGATAAGCGCTTTGAATATGGCAATATCAATGAGCAGTCATTCCAAGCAATCTGGGAGGGTGAAAAGCGTCAAAAAAGTTTTGAATTTATTCGTCATGAGCTCGACATTAAAGACTGCCGTCGTAACTGTCGCATGGATGAAGTGAATAGATACCTTCATTCCATGTTAGAAGACAAAATACCTCATGTTAACTTCATTTAGATAATTCACTAATTTTATGAAAGCACTAGTTACTGGCGGTTGTGGCTTTATTGGAAGCCACCTTGCCGAAATGTTGCTTGCCCTAGGCCATGAGGTTGTCATTCTTGATAATTTGGCATGTGGGCGCAAGGCAAATATCAAAAGTTTTAACAACCATCCGCAACTCTCATTTCATCAAATTGATATTTGTGATCGAGATGTTCTGCGTCCTTATTTGCAGA
>DUBF01000190.1 GCA_012960465.1 Rhodospirillales bacterium
GCGGGGTGGAGCAGCTTGGTAGCTCGTCGGGCTCATAACCCGAAGGTCGTAGGTTCAAATCCTGCCCCCGCTACCATTGATGTCCCCTTATCACATAAGGGGTTCAACTAGATTGCCGTCGGTTGAACAAAACGCTTTAAACTAGGAAGTGCACATCAAAGTGCACACTTCGCCACATTCAATGTGTGCACAACAGTTTAAAGAGGTGAAATCATGGCAACTATTCGTGCATTACCCAATGGCAAATATCGCACTGATATTAGAAAGAAAAATTCTTTCATTCAAGCCAAAACATTCAATACAAAACAGCAAGCCGAACAATACGCTTGTGACATAGAATCTAATATTGATTCAATCCTGAGTATCAAACCCAAAAAGATCAAAAAACTATCACCTGCTAAAGTTGAAGTACTAGGCGGTGCGTGGCTATTTCAAAAGCTAGGCATTGAACTTGAGTTTATGACGTTCTCAGATTTAGCTGACGAGTACATGCGACAGTGGAAGGGTAAAGACCGCAACCAAGTCTACCGTGCGCTACACTGGCAAGAAGCTTTCAACGATACTCCTATCAAATCAATTACCCGAAAACACGTTAAAAAAGCCGTCAAAGAGTTTGGCGCTGCTAAAGCGTTTACAACTGATGGCACGGGTAACAAGTCCAATAAAACCAGATCGTCTAATACAGTCATTCGATATAAGGCTGTATTGTCTGCAATGTTTAAATATGCCATTCGTGAGGATTACCTCAAAGAAAATCCAGTTGATGGTGTTTATATTGAAGCGACCCCTAATAAGATCGAGCGTTATTTATCTGATGAAGAGCGTATCAAATTATTAGCTGAGTGTAAGAATTCAACTTGGAACAAAATGTACTTGCTGGTATTACTGGCGATTACAACAGGAATGAGAAAATCAGAACTAATGGGCTTGCACTGGGCGGATATAGATTTTGATAAGGGCTTAGCCAGGCTTACCGATACTAAAAATGGTGAGTCACGAAATAACCCTATACCCGAAATCACATTAACCGAGTTAAGGAAGTTTAGGCAAGTAGGCAACAGCTTAATCTTTAACAGCCCCACTAGAATCGAGCGGCCATTTGAATTCCGTAAACAATGGTCTGGTGCGTTAGATCGGGCAAGTATTGAGAGTTTCAGGTTTCACGACCTACGACATACAGCAGCATCTTACCTAGTGATGGCAGGTGCTACATTGTACGAGACTGCGCAAGTGCTAGGCCATAAATCTACCCAAACAACAGAACGCTATGCACACTTAAGCACAGATCATAAGAGCGCGGTTGTTGAGCGTGTCATGGGTAAAGTATTTAACGGGTAAGATATAATCAGTTTACCAGTCTAGGGGTTGCTCCCGAAAGGCGGGAATCATTCCCCCGCTGAGACTGGCTTCTAATCACGAATGAATACACTTTTGAATGGAGTGTTTATATGAAATTTCCTACCTATATTCCTGATATTGTTAAAAAACAAGTTATTAATTATCTTGAAGGTGATGGCAAGACCTGGGAAGGATGGATTGAGTGTTTGAAACGATATGAAACTAATCTGATAAAAATTAAAGATCAACAAAAATTTTTTATAGAACAGGGGGAGAGCGCCCTTAGGTTGACAGAGTTGCAAATTCAATTAAATGAAGAAGAAAATCATTTTTATGTTTTAAAGGCTGATGTTGACTGTATTAAACGCTTAGTCTACAGATCCGAAATGAAAAGTGTTTTTGATGTTTTATATGCGGAATTGTCATCAGATTCAATTGATAAAATATTTCAATTCGCATGGTCAGTTAATTTTGATTACTCAACTTATAGAAATCAAAAAGCATCAATTTCAACCCAGGCAAAAGAAATTTCAAACGCGGCAAGTGATTTAGCTAAGTTATTAGAACAGACACAAGGTTGCGGGGTTATGTGTCCGTCAGAGTTTTACAGTATTCCTGACTTATTAAGTAAAACAGACAATGCCAATGACTTGCTGTGGAAAGGGCTAAGGCACACCATT
>DUBF01000191.1:0-1258 GCA_012960465.1 Rhodospirillales bacterium
GGATTGATGAAGATCACTAAAATAAAGAGTAGATATCCCAGACCAATATTTGAAGTAATTGCAAGAGAGGCCAATAAATTAAATATTGAGGAGTTGGTGCAGCGACTGAAAACCTATTCGCCACACGAGGAAGCCAGACACTATGTGGAAAAGGTTAATAAGTGTATCACCACTAACACAAACTTGAGGGGGACAAAGTGTTTTTAAAGCTTATGACCAGTGATCTTTTCCGTCTTTCCAGTTATCGGAAGTTGCGCACCTATCTGATGATCTGTGCATACAACACCGGAGTCGGAAATGTGAGCCGTGCTTTTATCGGGAAGACTCGTTTGAGTGAACCATTTTCAAAGATCAACAGTTTCAGTCCAAATGAGGGATTTAAGTATTTGGTCAGGAATCTACCGTACGAGTCAACCCCGCATTACCTGGTGCGGGTGAACAAACGAATGCCGTTGTACAGGTAACAAGAGGAGCAAGTAATAAATTGAAGCAAGCAACAAGTTTTAAGGTTTAGAGATCTGGCTTACCGTATCTCTGCAGTATGTGTGTTACTGATAATTATCGGCAGGAAACTACTTTTTCAATCTTCCAATAAAAGAGGAACCATGAGAACCATAATCAAAGCAATTTTCAGTTTTACCGCAATCTCATTCCTGAGCTTGTCGGCATTCTACGAGACCTCTGCTGCTCGTGAAACCGAAATATCAGAAGCGGTCGGTATGGTCCGGCTATACAGCGGTGAAGAAAAACAGGCCAAAGATGGGGCATTGCGTGAAGCCATGAAGAGTGCAGTCGAGCAGGGCGTGGGTGCGGTGCTCACTTCTGAAACAGAAGTCGAAAATTTCCAGGTGGTAAGTGACAACATACTCAAAAAAAGCAAGGGCGTTATCAAAAGCTACCGGATTTTACGGGAAGGGGCTGTCGACAACGGTATAAATTACGAAGTTGTCATTTCTGCAGTGGTCGATGATGATTTGCTGAATACTAGCTTGGAGTCCTTCCGCTTAATGCAACAATTGACCGGACGCAAAACCGTGTTTGTGGTTTACAACCCTAATGTGCAGGGGGATTTGCCTTTGAATCCAGAAAGAGGAAATGATTTTCAACTCATTAAATCCGGTTTGACTGCGTTGAATCAGGCATTTATTGATCGGCGTTTTGAAGTAATTGATCCTGAGGTGTTTAAGGAAGTGATCAAAGACCAGGAAACAATGGCACTTGCGAACGAAGCCGATTTTGAAGAGGTTGTGTCAGAAAT
>DUBF01000191.1:1308-2018 GCA_012960465.1 Rhodospirillales bacterium
GTCGTTTTTACACTGATGGCTTCTAACACAGAACGTGGAAAAATAAGTGAAGCCCAAGCAGATATCAACGCCAAACTGTACAATACCGGCACAGGAAAAATAATCAGCACTATTGAAGGAATGGGTAAAAAGAAATATAAAAAAAGTACTTCAGGTATGGATGTATTTCAAAACATGAAATCTGCAATCAGGAAAGCCACCAAGCAAGTCAAAAAGAATCTGGTTAATAGTTTGATTGAACGGCTCTATGAGTATGCGGAGGATGGTGCGCCCATATTGGTGCGAATTCACGTCGGAAAGAAAAGTCATGTAAGAGCTTTTATGAAAATGATTAAAGGCTTAAAGATAGTTACCGGTTCAAAAACTATTTCTAGCATTGGCAAAGACGCAACGCTGCACGTATATGGTATAGGTGATACTGATAGTTTTTTGGATGATCTGGATGATAATTTTTACAAAAATCGCCGGTTTAAAGGATATTCTTTGTCCATTGCACAATCCGGAGAGGTGGTGGATTTGAATATGGAAGAGGATGAATAAAGATTAAAATTCAAAAGGGTTATTCATTTACAGATTTTTCAGTAAATCCCTTTTGGGATAATCATATTTCTTGGAACTGCTCCTGTTGCAACTGTTTTGAGAGGGCCACAATGAATGTGATCCCGTACACACATGAAAAATTTATCAGACAAGTTTTGCATTCGATGGAG
>DUBF01000192.1 GCA_012960465.1 Rhodospirillales bacterium
TCCATCTTAGCGCTTGGAGAACTGAAAACTACGACGAGCTTTTTTGCGACCGTATTTTTTCCGCTCAACAACGCGACTATCGCGCGTTAAAAAGCCTGCTTTTTTTAAAGGTGGGCGAAGAGCTGGCTCATAAAAAACCAACGCTTTTGAAATTCCGTGTCTAACGGCACCCGCTTGTCCAGACAACCCTCCACCTTTAACAGTACAAGTAACATCATACTGGTCGACTCGCTCCGCAACACCAAAGGGTTGGGTAATCATCATGCGTAAAACAGGACGGGCAAAATAGGTTTCTACAACCCGGCCGTTAACCGTAATCTTGCCATTACCAGGTTTGATCCAAACACGTGCGATAGCGTCTTTACGTTTACCCGTTGCATAAGCTCTCCCCAAATCATCAATTTTGGGCTCCGCAAGTATAGTGTTAGTTTCAGCCAAAGTTGTTACGACAGGTGCCTCCACCAATGGAGTATTTTCTTCGCTCACCACATTTTCAGGGGTGGGGCCTTCAACCGCCTTCGCCGCAACTGCTTCAGCTAAATCTTCAAGGGTTTTCTTTTCTTCAACCATGATTAAGCACTTTCTTTGGCGCTAGAAGCGCGGTTTACTAAATTTTTGGAATTCATACCAGCAACATCCAGTATTTGCGGACTTTGCGCTTCATGCGGATGTTCAGGACCAGCGTAAACATATAGCTTTTTCATTTGCTGCCGACCTAAACTGTTACGGGTAATCATACGTTCAACTGCTTTAATCATGACACGTTCTGGGTGATTACCCTCTAGAACTTTATCTGCAGTACGGCTTTTTATTCCACCCGGATGTCCCGTATGCCAATAATACGTCTTGTCACTGCGCTTATTTCCTGTGAGACCAACTTTAGCTGCATTAATGATAATAATATTATCTCCACAATCAACATGAGGAGTATATGTTGTCTTGTGCTTGCCCCTGAGGCGCATGGCGACAATACTTGCTAGGCGGCCTAAAACCAAACCGTCTGCGTCAATTAAAAACCAATCTCGTTCTACCTCTCGTGGTTTTTGCGAATACGTATTCATTTAGAGTCCAATCTCATAAAACGTTTATCATCCAAAGAGGGTGAAAAAAACATAGCCAGAATCGAGCCGTAGTATGGCAAAATTTATCATCCAGTCAATGCTCTTTTTTCTTATTTTATACAATAAATACAATGATTTATTAATGTGGTATATAAATACCACATCTGTTTTAGATTTATAGACTGACTAATTATTAGTTTATAAAGATCCTTATCGCTATATTTTCTATTGCTAAATTGGCTAAAATCTCGTCAATCTATACGAATTTATAAGAAAATAGTTTGGATGAAGAAGTTAATGTCTGGGAATACTGATAAACCGCCACTTTTACGCGAAGTAACAGATGGTATTTGCACGCTTACACTCAATCGACCTGACAAACGAAATGCCCTATCAAGCGAACTTCTAGGCGAACTTCAACGCGCTTTTGATAACATTGCTTCAGATAAGACTATAAAGGTAATAATTTTAGCTGGTAACGGACCTATATTTAGTTCAGGTCATGATCTAAAAGAGATGCGGAAAGATTCCAGCTATAGTGCCATGCATACCTTATTCAATCAGTGTAGCAACATGATGATATCAATGAAAAAACAACCACAACCTATCATTGCAAAAGTTTACGGATCCGCCATGGCCGCAGGGTGTCAGCTTATGTGTAATTGCGATCTGGCAATAGCAGCAAAAACTGCAAAATTTGCCCTGCCAGGTTCTTCAATCGGATTGTTTTGCTCATCTCCCGCCGTTGCAATTGGTCGAGTAGCAAACCCAAAGCACACAATGGAAATGTTATTGATGGGTGAAACGTTTAACGCCGAAGATGCGGTTCGGTTTGGTCTAATTAATAAAGCAGTTTCACCAGAAGAGTTAGACAAGACTGTCATGGCTTACGCAAACAAAATTACCAAGCAGTCCAGTATGACAATTTCTATGGGGAAGAACGCTTTCTATAA